>CALQNE010000027.1 GCA_943331855.1 Bordetella parapertussis | reverse complement strand
TCTCGTGCTCAACGATAAATCTTTTTAAGATTTTTGCGTTGCCCAATGCACCCATTCGGATTTGACTCAGCATAGTACCAATCTCCTAACCGCCAACTGTAACGCATAGGTCCTTCCTGACTCTTTCGTTAGGTAGATAGAGCACACTACTTTTTTGAGAAAAAGTCCCTGGTTGCTGTCGAAAAATCGGCTGGATACGGCAACGTTGCCTGTGAATTAAAACAAATAATTGAACTCTTTTTCAGGGTACTACGCTCTTAAACGCTCGCAAAAGCTGTCATCAGGCACCCGGCTCCATTAAAGTGCAGCCCCATGTTGATGCCGCGCCTAATTGATATACCTATTCTGTTGTACGCTGTGGCATATCGACGTTCTAATAAAGGATTTCGCCCAATGTATCGCGAAGCCGTAAACAAAATCTCTATCCTCAGTCCCGAGGCCGCCACACAAGCGGTTGAAAAAATCCTCTCGCTTGAGAAGCATTGGATTTGTCCGAACGGTGATTATTTCTTTACGGTCGGCGCCTTCAGTGCAAGAGAGTTCTTTGATCAGAACGGCCCGATCCCACCTGAACGGCGCGATGTTTATGATCGATATCATAATATTCGCGCGTCAATCAACCCGGTGCTTGCAGAAAACTTTAAAGAGATGTACGAGAGCGTGCGTAGCGGATTAGAAACCGCCTTAGGTGAAAAAGTTTTATATGCAAATGAGTACATTGGATTGCCAGGCTTTCAAATACTTGGTCCGAGTCCTCAACAAAAGCTCTTGCCCCAAGAGGTCGCTGAGCAATTAGAAAAACTAGAGGGTTGGTCTGCGTTTCACGTCGACACGCCTTATTTGCCGCACACATCTTTTTGGCAAGGTTTTCAGTCAGCTGATTTTAATAATGCTTTAACCTTCACGCTGTCGCTACAGCTGCCACAGTCAGGCTCTGGCCTAGATGTTTGGGAGAACCCTGGAGATAGTGAGGCGGGTAAAAAATTCAATGGGATTCATACTGATGAGCACAAAAAACTCATTACAGATTACGAATTTGTGCCTTACCAGACGGGTCACTTAACTTACTTTACAGGCCATATCGTTCATCGTGTCGCAGGTAGACACCGCTTGCTCTGCGACGATAGAAGGATTACGGTACAAGGCCATGGCGTTAAGTGCGATGGCACGTGGTATCTATACAATTAAAGGCTAACGATTAAGCTTAATTCGCTCTCAATTCGCGTTGACTAAAAATCGTTCGTAGTTATCTACAACGGTGCGCGCCACCCCTTTGTCAGTCACTTTGATATTACTGTCTTTCATTTTTAGATCAAACGTCATTGAGATACGCACTTCGTTTGACGTGTTCTTCTGTACCTCGTGCATTAGATAGGCGGGGAAAAAAACCAGGTTACCTTCTTTGGGTGACACTTTAATAATTTTTGCACTTCCAGCAATCGGATCAAGAGCGATCTCTTGCGTATCGATGAACGCCAGATCTCCACTATTTTTGGGCGTAGAGAGGTAATAGGTTCCTGTAAGTATGGCATTAGGATGAGTGTGCATCAAATAGCATTCGCCTGGCGGCATGATAGTTATCCAAGCCGAACACATTTCGAAAGGAAGATCACTCGGTGAAGCCGGGCGTGCGATATCTTCAAAGTCTGCAAAGGCCTCGCCCACAGAGGTCAGGATAATATCTTGCAACTTATTAAAGGTGGGCGCGTTGAATGAGATCAAGTCACAGGCTGTCGAAGAGCCTTCGTCAATGTCTTTGTAAAACTTAAAGACCTCTTCAAATAACTGACGGTTAAATGCAGAATCAAGATTGGTTTCGAACAGCCAGATTGGCGATAAACACCATTTGTTAGCTAGCGTCGTGTCCACAGCCCTTAGCAAATTTCTATTTTTTTGCTGATCACATGTAGTCATTTTGATTGCAGTTTCTTTAAGTTATAAATGCGTGAAATACTAAATGCGTCCTGACTATACATCACCCCGCCCGAGGAGATTAGGCCACAGGGCGTGCCACAATGATATCTGTTCTTTGCCACTGCTCTAGACATTTAAAACTGTGATGGTCTGAAGCTTTTTCGTTTTTTTTCAAAGTGATGAAATTTAACGTTTGTCGTGCGAGTGAATTTGCAGCGCTTCTAAAAAGCGCGACACCATGTTGTAGGCGCCAACAGTTGCAGTGAGTTCAACCAGCAAACGCTCCGTCAAAACAGCCTTGACAGCCGCAAACACTTCAGGCGAGACGTGAATCTCTTTTGTCATGGCATCGGTGTAGGCTAAAACAGCCCGTTGGGTCGCGTCGTAGCTTTTAGATTGCTGCCAGTTATCCAGGTCATCGAGCTGTGTTTGAGAGATACCCTCGCGCAAGGCGATCGGAGCGTGCTGCTCGGCTTCGTAAGGCGCACCATTTAACACGGCGATACGCATAATGACTAATTCACGCAAACCACCAGGCAAGGTGCTTTGTTGACGAATCGCAGTCAGATAGTTCAGCCAGCCACTCGCAATGGGTGGACTATGCAAAAGCATCTGATATAAATGCAGCACAGCGCCGCGTTCGGCAACAATGCGATCCACCAACGGTTTAGCTTCTGGATTATTTAAGTCTGCGTACGCAATACGTGCCATGGTCGGGCCTCTTCTATGTCGATAAAGTTATTTCAAATTTAAAGCATCGCTGCTTACTGTTTACTCTGTGTAATTCTTAATCACGGCAGCATCATCGAGTCGGCCTAAGCCATGACTGCTAGCGGCCGTGAACTGCAAAAATGCAGCATGGGCCATAGACGCTGCAAAGGTCGACTCACGTGCAGCATCAAGCACCAAGCCCAAGTCTTTGACAAAGATGTCAACGGCCGAGGTCACGTCATCAAAGGATTCAGTGATCATGCGTGTCCCGCGATCCCCGAGCATCCAGCTTGACGCTGCCCCACTTTTTAAGATCTCAAGCGTTGTTTCCAAGGGAAGGCCTGCTCGTTTAGCCATGGCTAAGGCCTCTCCTGCTGCAGCGATATGAACGCCGCAGAGCAGTTGGTTCACAACTTTCATTTGGCTCCCCATCCCTTGCTCAGAGCCCAAGACAAAGATTTTGGTACCAAAGGTTTCAAGCACGGGCCTAATCTTTGCACAAACAAGTGGCTCACCCGCCACCATGATCGTCAACGTGCCATTTGAGGCGCCGATTTTGCCACCCGTTACTGGCGCATCGACTAAATCAATTTTTAACGCGGCCAGTCGTTGTGCTAAGTCGCGCACATATTTTGGCGCCATTGTGCTGCAGGTAATCAATACAGACCCTGGCTTGAGCTTAGCGGCCAGTCCGTCTGCACCGAACAGCATCTCTTCAGTCTGTTTGTCATTGACCACGAAGCTGATGACGACTTCACACTGTTCAGCAATCTCTTGCGAGGTGCTCGCCGCGCGCCCACCAATGGACGCAAGCCAAGTCAAGGCTTCAGGATTCACGTCACGACCGACAACGCCAAAACCTTTTTTAATAAGATTTGCAGCGACCCCACGACCCATCACCCCTAAGCCGACCAAACCAATTGACTGCCCTGCACTGACCGCTTGATTCATCGCAAACCTCTTTCGTCAGGTTTTATTTTCTTTTTTAGCAAACCAGCCTTCGATTTGAACGAAAAAGATCGGAACTAGGGCGACTGCCAAACAAGTCGAAGCAATCATGCCGCTAAACACGGTGATCCCGATGGATACCCGCGCAGCCGCGCCCGCCCCTGAAGCCGTCAGCAAAGGCACCACGCCCAAGATAAATGCAATCGAAGTCATCACAATCGGTCTAAACCGCTCGTGCGAAGCCCTCAGTGCTGCATCGACCAGACTCAAGCCTTCGCGCTTACCTTCCAGCGCGACTTCAACAATCAAAATGGCGTTCTTCGAAGCCAAGGCAATCATCAGCACTAACCCGATCTGCACATAAATATTATTGGCGAGACCTGTAAAAAACAAGGCGATCACCGTGCCTACCAAGGCTAGAGGAACGGCAAGAATCACAGGGATAGGTGCCACCCACGACTCGTACTGCGCGGCCAACACCAAATAGACCAGCAAAATCGATAAGGCAAAGACAAGGACAACCGTGCTACCCACGAGTTTTTCTTGGTAGGACATGGCCGTCCATTCATAGGTCACTGAATCCGAAAGATTCGTTTTAGCCAGCCTTTCGAGCGCAGCAATCACCTCACCAGAACTATAGTCACCTGCGCCCGCGCCAAGAATCGCCGCCGTTGGGTAGAGATTGTATTGCGAGGCGATGGCAGGCCCAGTGCTTTCAACGATATCAATAAACGAACCGAGCGGGACCATTTCACGCGCCTTATTCTTCACGTACAAGCGACTGATCTGATCCGGTGTCATCCGGCTTTTACCATCAGCCTGCAGGAAGACCTGATATGTTTGGCCGTATTTAAAAAACTGATTGACATAAGACGAACCCAACGAGTTTTGTAAAACATCGTAAGCATCACCAATCGAGACCCCTAAGGTTTCGGCACGCGCACTATTAAAACTAAGCGTTAACTGCGGCACATTATTTCTGAACGGGGTAAAGATGGCACCAATTTCGGGGAGCTTGCGTGCTTCGGCTAAAAAGTTTTCAGTCGCATCTTCAAGCTTTTTGAAGTTATTACTGCCGTCGGTCAACATCAACTGCATCTGAAAACCACCTGACAAACCCAAGCCTGGAATCGCCGGGGGCAATAACACTTGCGCTTTAACATCTTGAATCGCACGCAGCGCGGCAGTTAATCCGACATAAATGCTTTTAAGGTCTTGCCCTTTACCGCGTGCCTCCCACGGCTTCAAGATGACATACATGACACCCGTATTCGATTGTGACGCATTATTATTAAGCGCATTGACTCCACCAATCGATACGATGCGATCAACGCCTGGCACTTTCTGAAGCGCACTCACGACTTGCTGCATACCCAACTGTGTACGCTCAAGCGCCGAGGCATCGGGCAACTGCGTGGATACGACTAAATAGCCCTGGTCTTCATTGGGGATAAAACCCGTTGGCAGTTTAATCAGCCCAACAATTGCACCCACAATCAGTAAACCACCCACCACTGACGCTGTTTTACGATTGTTCATCAGCACTTGCAAAAGGCCTGCGTACGAATTTGAAATCTTTTCAAAATAGCGGTCAAAGCCCGCATAGAACCAGTTCTTTTTTTCGTTCTCTGGTTTGATACGAATAAATTGAGCCGCCTGGGTGGGCTTGAGCGTCACAGCATTGATACCACTGATCAGTGCAGTGGCGGCGATCACCAGCGCAAACTGCCGATACATTTGACCCGTGATACCCGCAATAAATGACGCGGGCAAAAACACCGCCATCAACACCAGCGTAATGCCGATGATGGGGCCCATCAACTCGGTCATCGCACTGATCGCGCCTTCGCGGGGCGTTTGACCGTGCTCAACTTTTTTCGCAACGCCCTCTACCACCACAATGGCATCGTCCACCACAATGCCGATACACAACACAATGGCGAACAGTGTCAGCAAATTGATTGAAAATCCCATACCCGCCATGCAGGCAAACGCGCCGATCAGCGTCACCGGAACAGTGGTTGCGGGTACCAGCGTCGCACGCCAGTCTTGCAAAAACAGCATAATCACCAGCAACACCAAAATCCCAGCCTCAAACAAGGTGTGGTAAACCTCGTTAATCGATGCTGTCACAAACATGGTGGTGTCAAACGGGATTTCCCATTTGATTTCTTTCGGAAAATTCTTTGAGATTTTGACCATCTCTGCATGCACGGCCTTTGCCGTTGCGATGGCGTTGGCAGACGGTAGCTGGTAAATCGCAATTCCGCCCGCCGGACGATCGTCTAAGCGAAAAAACTGGCTGTAGTTTTGACTGCCCATTTCAATGCGCGCAACATCGCGCAAGCGGGTCATCTCGCCCTGCTCATCAATCTTGATTAAGATCTGACCAAACTGTTCGGGTGTATCAAGCGCACTGGTTACGTTCAACGTCAGCTGAAAGTCTTGGCCGGTGGGTACAGGCGGTGCACCTAGTTGGCCAGCTGCCAACATCACGTTCTGTCGACTAATCGCAGCACTAACATCAGAGGGCGTCAGGCTGCGCATGTTTAATTGAGCAGGATCCAACCAGATACGCATACTGTAGTTGCCGACACCAAACACATTCGCAGCCGCCACACCCGGAAGACGGGCTAACCGGTTCTGCATCTGTAAATTCGCGAAGTTACTGAGAAACAGTGCATCGTGCTCAGGATTGCTAGAGGTGAGCGTCACAAACTGCAAAATAGCAGTCGACTGCACCTTGGTCGTCACACCTTGGCGTTGAACAGCCTGAGGCAAAGAAGGCAGTGCGATCGCAACGCGGTTTTGCACGTTAACTTGTGCAATATTAGGATCGGTCCCAACTTCAAAGGTTACGGTCAGCGTGTAGCGACCATCGTTGGTCGAATCCGACTCCATGTACAGCATGTTTTGCACGCCATTGACCTGGGTCTCAATGTTGCTAGCAACCAGTTGCTGCACCAAGGCTGCACTCGCCCCTGGCCAATTGGTTGTCACTTGCACCGTCGGTGGCGTCATCGGCGGATATTGCGCGATTGGCAAGCCAAAGATAGAAACCGCACCAATGAGCATCGTGATTAAAGCAATCACGTTGCCCAGTACAGGGCGTTCGATAAAGTATTTTGAAAGCATGGCGTGTCCTGTTGCCTGACTGTTTTATCGTGCAGGTAAAGGCGCGACGGTTGCCGTTTCGGGATCCACGGTCTGACCAGTGCTCACATTGATAAATCCATTGAGCACAAAGATTTCAGAATCCTTTAAGCCCTGAACGATTTCAACCAATGAATCGAATCGTTGCCCCATCTTGATGGCGCGACGCTCGACTTTTTTATTGCCATCCATCACAAAAATGTAATCGCCCTGCTGATCGGTCTGTACCGCGCGCCCTGGAATCAAAACCGCCTGACGCTTCTCACCATATTCAGCCAATACTTTACCGTACAGACCAGGAAGCAGCTCGAGCTTGTCGTTGGGGATTTCTGCTCGCAATTGCAACGAACCCGTGCTGGTGCTTAGCAAATTGGCGGCGAAGTCTAGCGTCCCTTTGTGGGGATAGCCCTTCTCACCTTGCAACTGTACATAGACGGGCAAGGCATTCACGAGTGACTTACGGTTTTCTTCATTCACGTAACGCTTTTGATATTTCAGCAAATCACGCTCGTTGATATAAAAGTAAACATAGATCGGATTGATTTTCTGAATGGTCGCCAGCTTGACCCCGGATGGGCTGCTGCCTAAATAATTACCCACGTCAATTAGGTGGCGCCCCATCAATCCATCAAAAGGCGCCTTCACTTCGGTGTAAGTCAAATTCAATTGCGCAAGTTTTAAGTTCGCTTCGGACTGCAGGAAGGCCGACAAGGCTTTATCAACCGAGGCTTGCGAGGTTGCATTGTCTTTTAACAAAGCCCGCTGCCGAGCCAACTCAATTTTGGCTTCGTTATAAATCGCCTGCGTCAAATTGACTTGCTGAATGTATTGATCTTGCTCAATCACAAAAAGCAATTGATCTTTTTTAACAAACGCACCATCTTCAAAAGCAATCTTGCTTAGGTAACCGGGGACACGTGCCTCAAGATTGACGGTCAGCAATGGCGAAATCACGCCATCAAAAATCTCATAGCTTCTCACTTCTTGAGCAACCGGCTTAGCGACCGTGACTTTTATCGGAGCAGGCGCTATGACTGGTTTTTTTTCACAGCCGGACAAGGCTACAGCAGCGAATAGTGAAAGGGTAACAGCAGCAGTTCGCATGAGCGGCATGTGCATAAAGGGGCTCATTGAATGTTCTCACTAGACTGAACTAAACGTGGATCGGGTTGATGACTGAGGGCATTGCCCCAATCAGTGCGTTGCTTCATCTCGGCCACCATGGCATCGGGCAATGACGGCGTCAATAAATCGCCAGACCAGCCACCACCTAAAGATTTAAATGCGGAGACATAACCGAGTAGGTTATTGGTTGCAGTTTGTACCAACGAGCTCTGCACAAGCAACAACTGCTGCTGAGCAATAATCACCGTGTTGTAATCAACCTGACCCGCCTTATATCGATCTAGCGCCAGTCTTGCGGCCTGCTCAGCCGCAATGACTGATTTCTTTAGATCTTCGGCTGCACTACGTGTCGTCGAAATCGTCACTAAAGAATCTTGCACTTCTTTTTGAGCCTGCAACACTAGGTTCTGATACGTCAATACGCTTTGTTGGAAGACGGCGTCTTGCACTCTGATTTGATCCGTGATCGCACCCCGATAAAACAACGGGAACATAAAACTACCCGCGATCGAAGTATTGCGGTTATCCCAGGAAAACAAGCTTGACTGAGTTGTGTTATTCGTCGTGACACTTTGAAAACCAAAGAAACCACTCAAGGTAAAACTTGGATACAAGGCCGCCGCATTCACGCCAATCAAGGCCGACTGCGCTGCTGCCGCATATTCGGCTTGCAATACATCAGGGCGTCTTCTGAGCAAGTCTTTAGGGATGCCCACTTGCAATGCAGCAGGCGCTGCCAACGCGCCTTTGGTGGTCTCGAAATTTTGTTCGTAATAGTCGGGTGACTCGCCTAACAAGATACTCATGGCGTATTGATACATTTTTAAGGATGCGATCAACCCCGGGATCTGAGATTTTGTTTGCTCGTATTGCGATTCAGCCTGGCTTAAATCAAGTAATGACGTCGAACCATTTTTATAGCGCGAACCAGCAATACGCAAACTTTCAGCCTGCAACGCTAAATTTGTTTTGGCAACCTGAATCAAGCTTTCGTAATTGCGGATATTGATATAGGTGTTCGCAACGTCCGAGGCGAGCGACACATCGGCCGAATAAAAAGCAGCTGCCACTGAAATATAAGAGCCCAAGCTACTTTCAATGCCGCGTCGATACTTACCCCAAAAGTCGATTTCCCAATTCGCTTGAATCAATAAATTACGCGTATTCGAAACCGACGAGGTATTGAGATATTGTGTCAATGCGTTGGGCTGATCATTGCGCGCACCGGTTCCGCTTAGGGCCAGAGTTGGCAACAGGGTTGCCTCAGTCACGCCGAACTGAGAACGCGCCTGCGCAACGCGCACGGCTGCACGCTGAAGGGTCAGATTTTCGCTGGCTGCCCGCGCAAGCAAGCGATTAAGCGTGGGGTCTTTGAAACTTGCCCACCAGGCCACGGGATTGATGCGCTGTGTGCTGTTTGCATCTAGCGACTCCGTAAACTCAGTTTGCTTGGGTTGGCTGAACTGATCTTGAAGTTTGGTGGCTGGCCGTACATAATCGGGACCAACCATACAGCCTGAAAGTGCAAGGCATGTGCCAACCATCAAACTAGGAAATGAAAATCGATTCATAAAAAAACCGATAAAAAAATAGCCATTGGAAATAGTAAAACAAAGCGCACTTTCAAAAAAATTTGCTTCATCTCAATCAACTTGAGCCCCTGAGATACGCACGATTTCAGCCCACTTTTTAATATCGGCCTGATGGATCTTTGCAAAAGCCGCTGGACTTGGGTCTTGGGCCGGCGTAATACCTTGCGTCTCGGTTAGCCACTTCTTAAATTCGGCCGTTGTAATCACTTGCGTCACTGCCGCGCTCATTTTGGCAGCAATCGCGGCGGGCAATTTCGCGGGCCCAAGCAAACCATACCAGGTGCTACTTTCAAAACCAGGCAGGTCGCAGGCTTGCGCCATGGGTGGCACATTGGGCAAGGCCTCTAGACGAGTAGGCGTGGTCACCGCGAGACCAATATTCAACCCCCCCTTAATTGAGGCGATCGACGGCGCGCTTTGATTAAAAAAGAGATCAACATCACCTGCTAACAGTGCCGTCATCGCGGGGCCCTGCCCCCTATAAGGCACATGAACGATATCAACCTTGGCCGCACTGGCGAACTGGGCTGCCGAGAGATGCGTCGAAGCGCCGTTTCCGGTTGAGCCATAGTTGAGCTTACCTGGGTTCGCACGCAGCAACTTGAGTAAATCAGCACAAGTCTGAATCGTCGGATGTTTTTTTACGTTTAACAACAACACGTTGGGCACATCGCCCAAAATCGCAATGTGCGTGAAATCGCGCTCAACGTCAAAACTGAGTTTCTTATAGAGCGCAGCGTTAATCGCGTGCGTGCCCGCCGTAGCGAGTAAAAAAGTGTATCCATCCGGCTGCGACCGTGCGACTAAATCTGAGGCAAGATTGCCGCCCGCCCCCGTCTTACTATCAATGACGAATGGTACGCCAAGCAGCGGCGCAAGCGCTTCGCCCAATTTGCGCGCATAAATATCGGTGCCTGCACCATTTGGAAAGCCATTAATGATTGAAATGGCGCGCGTTGGCCAAGCCTCACTCTGCGCGAGCGCCGCAGCGCTCAAACTGAGAGCCAGTAAGAAACCGATGGTTTTTTTAACAAACGACCACATAAGCAATTCCTTTACTAACGTTGTTGGCCTTGGCCAGAGATCCGGCGACAGTGATTCAGCGAGGCTTGAATCAGATTATCACTCGCCTCGGGCGTACGAAATGCAGAATGTGCCGACAGCGTGACGTTGTCTATTTTGGTAAAGGGGTGGTCGGCAGGCAAGGGTTCAATATCGAACACGTCTAGGCCCGCATGCGCGATTTTTTTGGATTGTAATCCTGCGATTAAGGCAGACTCATCAATCACGGCGCCTCGCGCGGTATTGATCAAAATCACACCGTCGCGCATTTGTGCAATTCGAGCCGCTGAAATAAAGCCCCGAGTCTCATCATTCAGCAGAAGATGCATCGAAATCACCTGACTGCTTGAGAGAACGGTGTCCAGATCAACAAACGCGACGCCAGGGTGACTTTTAGGGCTGCGGTTGTAGGCAATAACGTTCATGCCGGCACCCAATGCAAGGCGAGCCATCTCGGCCGCAATGCCACCAAAGCCAATCAGACCCAAGGTTTTACCCGTTAGCTCCACGCCATCCGTGCGCAGCCACTGTCCAGCCCGCATCCCGCGATCCATGTTGGCAAACCCTTTGGCGCTCGCCCACATCAGCGCAAAGGCGCATTCAGCGACAGCAGTGTCACCGTATCCTTTAATAATGTGCACTTCGATGCCGATTTCTGCCAAAGCCTCGGGATTCATGTAAGAACGTGCGCCCGTTCCTAAAAACACGACGTGTTTAAGTGCCTGACATTTTTGAGCAATTTCAACGGGTAGCGACGTGTGATCCACGATCAGGATCTCGGCGTCGCCTAACACCCCAGGGATCTGCTCTGGGGTAATGTCGGGCTGTTCGTTGACGAGCAAGGCGATGTCATCAGGCTGGTGTAAACGTCGTGCCACAACAGCCAAACTGCCATTGGCATCAATAAAAACAGCTTTCATGTCGCAAAATCCGAATAAAACACAATACCCGCATCATAACGGGGCTTTGGCGCTGCACGCACCGGATTTTAGCGCCTGTACAGCCCGATTGACATCCTGAGTGCTACGATTCAAAAACGTTCGCGGCTTTACGAGCTTGAGGGATCTTTTGAACAAACAAGCGCACATTGTCATTATCGGAGCGGGCATCATTGGCGCGACGAGCGCCTTTCAGTGCCTAGACGCAGGGCTTAAGGTCACCTTAATCGAGCCTGAAACACCCGGTGCCTCGCAGGCCTCGAGCTACGGCAACGCGGGTTGGCTCTCTTCGCACTCGATTTTACCGCCCGCCTCACCTGGCATTTGGAAGCAACTCCCTTCTTGGCTCGCAGATCCACTAGGCCCTCTGTCCGTGCGTTGGCGCTATTTTCCACGCGCACTCCCCTGGCTGGTCCGCTACCTCGCCGCCGCCTGGACGTACCCAAAAATCGAGCGTACTGCCCACGCACTACGCACCTTACTTGCTGGCGCACCAGCACTACATCAACAGATGGCCGAGCAGGCCGGTGTGGCTGACTTGATTGAAAGACGCGGCCTACTTCACGCCTTTTTATCGCGCGCTCATTTTTTAATGGACGCAAAAGCCTGGGAGATTCGTCGCACCGAGGGCGTGACCTGGCAAGAGCTGGACAGCGCGGCTCTGGCACAGCTAGAGCCTGACCTAGATCCAAAGTACACCTTTGGCGTGTTTGTGGCCGAAACGGGCAGTTGCCGCAATCCTGGGGCCTATACCGCTGCATTGATCGAACACGCTAAAAAACGTGGCGCAACCCTATTGCGAGAACACGCCACAGGTTTTCGCATCGAACATGGTGTGCTCAAGGCCGTTTTGCTTAAAAATGGCGAGGTGTTGTGCGACAAAGCGGTCATTGCAGTGGGGGCCCGATCAAAAGTATTCGCCGAACTCGCGGGCGACCGAGTCTCGCTTGAAACCGAGCGTGGCTACCATGCCGTTTTGCCGGGTGTCACCGCTGGACCCCGAGTCCCCACCATGTTTGCCGATTGCAAAGTAATCGTCAACGCGATGGACCAGGGCCTCAGGGTCGCTGGCCAAGTCGAAATCGCTGCAACGGATGACACGCCAAACTGGCGACGTGCCGAAATTTTGCGCGATCACCTGCTAGCGCTCTACCCCGGCCTACCCCGTGACTTACCCTCCGATCAGATCCAAATCTGGATGGGTCGTCGACCGAGCACGCCGGATGGACTACCGTGTATTGGCTTAGCGTCAGCCAGCAAGGATATTATTCATGCCTATGGACACGGTCACGTAGGCTTGGTCGGGTCAGCGCGAACGGGGCGTTTAGTGGCCCAACTCGCCTCAGGCAACCTACCCGAAATCGATTTAACCCCGTTTAGACCAACGCGTTTTGCCTAAGCCCCGCACCAAATGCCATGCGTGTTTCAATTGTGATGCTAGCCTGCGAAATGAGGCACTAGGTTTTTAGGATACTTATGAAGAATGCAGATCTGCAAGAAGATAGCGAAGACGTAGAATTTACGGCCGCCGAACGCAGCCGCGCTGCCCAAAAAAGCACCTGGATCAGCGTTGGCGTCAACATTATCTTATCGACCACCCAAATCACCGTTGGTATTTTTGCAAAATCGCAGGCCTTAATCGCTGACGGCGTACATTCACTTTCAGACTTAATTGCTGACTTTGTCGTTCTGTTTGCGAGCCATCATAGCCAAAAGGATGCCGACGAAGACCATCCCTATGGTCATCAACGCTTTGAAACAGCGGCCTCGATGGTACTCGGCGGCCTGTTACTTGCCGTCGCCTTTGGCATGTTGTGGTCGGCGTTTGAAAAGCTCAAAGCGCCTCACGAGATTGCATCGGTCCATAGCATCGCGTTGTGGGTAGCCGCCCTGGCGCTCGTGGCAAAAGAAACCCTGTTTCGTTACATGCTAGGCATCGCCAAGTCGGTCAAATCGAGCATGCTCGTCGCAAACGCTTGGCATGCCCGGTCCGATGCCGCGTCTTCATTAGTTGTAGCCGTAGGCATCATCGGTAACCTGATGGGCTATCCCATTCTGGATCCGATTGCCGCACTCATCGTCGGGTTAATGGTGGGCAAAATGGGCTGGGAGTTTGGCTCGGACGCCTTTCATGACTTAATGGACCGCTCAGCCAATGACCAAGAGGTTCACGCCATCACTGAAACACTCCTTCAAACGCCTGGCGTCTTAGGCGTGCATGATGTGCGGACTCGCAAAATGGGCGACATGATTCTGGTTGATGCACATATTGAAGTTGACGCTTTTTTGAGTGTTGAGACCGGGCACGACATTGGACTTGCCGCGCGTCACGCTGTGATGCAGCGTCATCGTGTCTTGAATCTTTTGACGCACATTGACCCTGTTCCGTCCAAGACGGATCCGAAAGCCACGATAAAGACCTCGGCACTCGCATAACAAAAATAGCTCAAACAATATGACTCCATCCACCGCGCAGCTCCCACGAACACTTTTTGAAAAAATTTGGGATCAACATCTTGTGCTTCCGCGGGTCGCGGGACCTTCGTTGGTTTATATCGATCGCCATATCCTTCACGAAGGTTCGTTTCACGCCTTTAAAGATCTACGCGCGCGCGGCCTCAGCATCCGGAATCCCAAACAGATATTTGGTGTTGCGGATCACTACGTGCCGACCACCAGTCGAGACCCTCAGGATGCGGTCACTCAAGAAATTAAAGAGGTCATTCTCAAATTTGATGACAATATGAAATGGTCCGGCGCACACTATTTTTCAATTAAAGATGCCCAGCAGGGCATTGTGCATGTGGTGGGCCCAGAACAAGGCATCTCGTTACCAGGCTCGATCATCACCTGTAGTGACAGCCATACTTCGACGCACGGCGCGATGGGCGCAATCGCCTTTGGTGTGGGGCAATCCGAAAGCACACACATCATGGCTACTCAAACGCTTTGGCAGACAAAACCTTTACAAATGCGTGTTGAGCTTCAGGGCAAACCAGCTGACGGCGTGAGCGGCAAAGATATCATTCTGGCCGTCATCGCCAAACTTGGCGTCGCAGGCGCGGTGGGGCATGCCGTTGAATATGCCGGCACAGCGCTGCAATGGTTATCGCTCGACGAGCGTTTAACCATGTGCAACATGACGATTGAAGCTGGCGCGCGCTCTGGTGTCATCGCGGCCGATGACCTTGTCTTTGATTATTTACACGGCCGCAGCTTTGCACCGCAGGGACACGCCTGGGATCAGGCATTAAAAGAATGGAGGTTGCTACCTTCAGATAACGGTTGCCATTTTGACCGTCAACTCAGTCTAAATGTCGCCGAGCTTGCCCCAAGACTGACCTGGGGCACCAGTCCAGACTCGAGTATCGCCATTGATGAAGTCATACCAGATCCAGCACAACTGTCTGACCCCCATGCGAGGCAAGCCGCACTTGCGGCGTTGGCCTACATGGGTTTGACGCCTGGCGCCCGCGCAAACACAATCAAAATTGACCGAGTCTTTATTGGCTCGTGCACCAATAGTCGCTTATCTGATCTTCGTATCGCTGCAAAAATCTTGAGAGGCCAACGTGCGGTCGTACCCGGTTTGGTCGTCGCCGGTTCGATGCTCGTTAAAAAAGCTGCAGAAGCCGAGGGTTTAGACAAAGTATTTAAAGCGGCTGGGCTCGAATGGCGCGAGCCAGGTTGTTCAATGTGCGTAGGCATTAATGGTGACCTCGCCGCTGCCAATGAAAGAGTGGCCTCAACCTCGAATAGAAACTTTATAGGGCGGCAAGGCCCCGGGGTCCGCACACATCTGGTCAGCCCCGCCATGGCCGCCGCCGCCGCCATCACGGGGTACTTCACTGATGTGCGAACACTTTTAGGGCAAAAATAAAATGCCAGGCTTTACACAATTACGCGCCATTGCAGCCCCCCTCGAAGGGCGCAACATCGATACGGATCAGATTATTCCTGCGCGATTTTTAAAAAAAGATCGCGATGCTTTGTACAAAACTTATTTGTTTCACGATCTGCGCTTTGATGAGGATGCAAAGCCGCGTGCTGATTTTGTTTTGAACAAACCTGCGTTTAACAATGCACAAATTCTTGTCGCAGACGACAACTTTGGCTGTGGCTCTTCGCGCGAAGGTGCTGTGTACTGTTTGTCAGACTTTGGAATTCGCGCGATTTTGGCACCCAGCTTTGGCGATATATTTTTTAATAATTGCTTGAAAAACGGCCTATTACCGATCAAGCTTGAAGCAAAAACGGTTGAACGCATACGCCAAGCGCTCACCCAACAGGTACAAACCAATGCAGCGAATTGTGAAATATCGATTGATCTTGCTTCGTGCACGCTGCAAGCACCTGGCCTAAGCGAAGTGCTGACCTTTACACTCGATCCCTTTTGGCACGAATGTTTACTCAAAGGCGTTGATGAATTGACCTTAACGTTGGGTTACGAAAAAGATATCAAAAGTTTTGAACAACAACACTACCGCACTCGCCCCTGGCTCGCAGCATTGAAATAGTTCAAACTTCACTTTATTAACAGTCCTAAATTATTTTATTTTTAAATAAAGTTAGCAAACCATGACACTTCCTTTAAGCGGCCTGCGAGTCATCGAACTCGGACAACTCATTGCTGGGCCTTTTGCCTCAAAAATGTTGGGAGAATTCGGCGCAGACGTGATCAAAGTTGAACCACCCGAAACGGGTGACCCCTTGCGTGCCTGGCGGATGCTACACGACGGTACTTCAGTTTGGTGGGCGGCTCACGCGCGCAATAAACGTTCGATCACGCTGAACCTGCGCGAGCCTGAGGGTCAGGACGTGATCCGGCAATTAGCGAAAGATGCCGATATTCTGATTGAGAATTTTCGACCAGGTGCCCTAGAAAAATGGGGCATCGGCTTCAAAGAGTTACACGCGATCAATCCAAAGTTAATCATGTTGCGCGTGTCGGGCTATGGCCAAACGGGTCCGTACAAAGACCGGCCCGGTTTTGGCGTGATCGGCGAAGCCATGGGTGGCCTGCGCTACCTCACAGGTGAGCCGGGTCGCCCGCCCGTGCGCACGGGCGTCTCAATTGGCGATACGCTTTCTGGTCTACACGGCGTGATTGGCGTGTTGATGGCCTTACGTCATCGCGAACAACAAGGCGGGGTGGGACAAGAGGTTGATGTTGCGCTTTACGAGTCTGTTTTTAATATGCTTGAAAGCGTGCTGCCTGAGTACTCAAAATTTGGCGCAATCAGACAACCTTCAGGTGCGAGCATGCCTGGCATTGCGCCCACCAACGCCTATCTCTGCAAAGATGGCAAATACGCGTTGATCGCTGGCAATGGCGACAGCATCTATAAACGGCTGATGGAAATGATCAATCGGACAGACTTGGCGACTGATCCAAAACTTGCGCGCAACGCCGGCCGCGCAGAACATGCTGATTTGATTGATGCCGCGATTTCGGCTTATACAGCGCAGCATTCTTTGGACGACGTATTAACGGCAATGAACGCAGCGGGAGTCCCCGCAGGAAAAAGCTACGATGCCGCAGATATCGCAAACGACCCACACTATCAAGCGCGTGACATGATTCTGAACGCGACACTCGCAGATGGCTCGGTTGTGAAAGTGCCTGGGATCGTACCTAAATTGAGCAAAACCCCAGGCCAAATTACACGGGCTGCACCCGCTCTAGGCCAACACACTACCGAAATCCTGGAAGGACTTGGCATCAGCGTCGCGCAACAAGCTGACTGGAAAACCCGCGGCGTTATTTAATCACCCACGCTAAACAACAGCGTATTCAGTTTAAACAACGTGTACTTCAAACTGACCTAAGCCGGCAACCGCGCCAATCATCTTATCGCCTTTGACCACAGCGCCTACCCCTTCGGGGGTGCCGCTAAAAATGAGGTCGCCGGCCTTTAATTCAAACAATCCTGATAAATAGGCAATACTTTCTGGAATATTCCAGATCATTTGTGACAAGTCGCTTGATTGTTTTTGCGCGCCATTCACCGACAACGTGATGCTGCCTTGTGACAAGGTACCTGTTACCGCACGCGGATGAATAGGGCCAATCGGTCCCGACTCATCAAACGCTTTACCCACTTCCCAAGGACGCCCCTGCTTTTTGCACTCATTTTGCAAATCACGACGCGTCATATCAAGACCAAGCGCATAACCAAAAATACATTCGTTCGCCTGCTCAACCGGAATATCTACGCCGCCGCTACCCAAGGCTACGACCAATTCCATTTCGTAATGCAGATTCGCGGTTTTTGACGGATATCGAATATGACCCGGCTTGCCAGCCGGGATCACGACGAGCGCGTCGGCGGGCTTGCAAAAGAAAAAGGGATCTTCGCGACCTGTAAAGCCCATTTCTTTGGCGTGTTCAGCGTAATTTCGACCAACGCAATACACGCGTCGAACCGGAAACAATTCATCGCTTCCGAAGATGGGTAAACCAACAATGGATGGCGCTTCGACAGCATATTTACTCATGTTTAAATCCCGACTGTTAAAAATTAAATTAGCTTTTTTTAGCGTCGCCATTACGGGTCGGCTCAGAGGATGCGCTCGGTTGACCCTGCCCTGCACTACCGCCTGACCCCGAATAAGAAGCGACCGCGGCCGGTTCTCCGAGATGTGCCACTGGCGCACTGTCAAAGTATTCGTCGAGCTCGTGCGAGGTCGATGGCGAGTAACTTTGACTTAAGACGGTTTTCTCAGCCGCGGGCGAGTCCTGCGTCTGCGATCCAACACTTGCCCAATCGACTGGTAAGCCGCTATCCGTCAGGTACGCGAGCCCTTCAGCGTGAAAGACACCCGGATCTGATTGAATATCAGCAGCAGGCAAATACGAGTCCGCCAACAATACGGGCAAAGCCGTTCCGACGGCAGTAGCCAACCGCCATTGAGCTGCAGCCTCTTGGGGACGTTCAAGTTTGTCAAACAGACTCGCGAGTAAGGCGTGCACCCTAGCATCACTTCGTCGCGCCAAGCTACGGGTTAAATAAAGCTCGGCCTGTCCCCATAATTGACCTGTCAAGCAAAGATTTCCGAGCGTCGTCAGCAGCTCTGGTGCCTCGGGTTTCTTTTGTAGCCAGGCCTCGGTTTTTTCGAGCCGTCGAGCAACCTGTGTGGGCTCGCCGCGGGCATAGGCCTCAAGCAGGCGCGGATCAAAGTCGCGCTCAATGGCAGCCTCGAGAATCTTGGACGCCTCTTGCTGCTGACCTGACACCTCAAACGCCGCCGCAGCCGCCAAGGCCACCTCGGGCAAGATGCGCTCCTCCGTCTTGAGGTCTTTCCAAATTTTTTGCCATTCGCCTGAATGTAAAGTTTCGCGTAGGCGCGCTGCAGCAGCAGTTTCGATCAGCGCGCGTGCCTCAATTGCGGGTAACGCTTTGCGACGGCTTAAAGTACGTGCCAGCACAAACACCTGATCAGAACGACCTAATTGCCGATAGGCGCGCAACAACAAACGCAAGGTATGTACATGCCGCGCACCCGCCTGCTGTAAAGGCAACAAAACATCTAGTGCCTCTTGAGCGAGCCCCTGATCAAGATATAAATCTGCTGCGGCAGTGGCCACCGCTTCGGTTAAACCCGTATCTTGACCCGCTTTATCTTTAGCCAGCGCAAGTAAATTATCGCGCCTCGCGTATTCGCCTAACGCATGCGCCGCGCGCGCAGCAGATAAGCCAGCCAACACTTGCCGATTGGCGCTTCGGCTTTGATCCAATAACTTTGTCAGATCTTTTTCGGCATTTGAATAGCGCCCTTCAAGCAGCTCGGTCCAGCCTTGCTCAAGCAACTCGTGATCAAGACGCACTTGACGCCGACCATGCCAAGCCCGCACCCGCATTGGAATACCCGTGAACCAAGCTAGGACACGCAACGCAAGATACAAATTAATGAAACTCGCGACAATCACTAACACGGCAAACGCAAACGACACTTGAATACGCCACGTGTTCAACATGATCAGGACTTGGCCTGTGTTTTCGCGAAGCACCACCGCCAGTACCACCGCAACAGTGGTTAAGAGTAGCGTCCAGAACCAAGTACGCATACTTAATCCTCGCTTTTATTACGAGAT
The DNA here is from genome assembly GCA_943331855.1 of Bordetella parapertussis. Lineage (GTDB taxonomy): Bacteria > Pseudomonadota > Gammaproteobacteria > Burkholderiales > Burkholderiaceae_B > Zwartia > Zwartia parapertussis_H. The sequence goes on along the minus strand of CALQNE010000027.1, from coordinate 1,530 downwards.
TCTTGCAAACGAACAGCTTCAAGCGCAGCGATGCTTTCGGTCATGTCGGGCAGCGCGGCCAATATCGGCACAGCTCCCAGTTCACGTGCCAAGCGAAGTGCGGCAACCGTATCGACCGCTTTGGGATCGTAGCGCGCAACTAAAGATGCTTCGATATTGGCAATTTCAGCACGCCAGACCGAAGGCTGATGCATCAAAAGCGCCATTTGCGCCGTTAGAACGCGTGTACGCAAATTGGCACGTAGCTGAGAGCCTTGCTCGGGTGACATCAGCAACGCCTGCGCATCGTTGACGCGCTGAATACTGACGACACTCGCTAACTCTTTTGCCATAAAAACGGCAACGGCTTTAGACCAAAGCACGGTTTTATTCAAGGTGATCGTCCACCATGGCTGATCTAAGCCGCTTGGTTCATTCGAGCTTGTGTCCCCACTAGCGGTAGACACCGCTGTCGCGACAGGCGCGTTTGACTTCGGCTCAACCGGTGTTATCGCAACCACGTTGGGCACTGCTAAATCCGGAACCAATAACGGTGCACGTCCAATCAAGGTCGTGAGTGCCTCAAGACGAACTGAAAGCGCACTGACATCAACCAAAGGCACCGAACGCAGGCGATCAAGGTCTGCACTAATGGCACGTTGAACGGCGGCGAAGCGCGGCCGATCAGCGCGCACGAGCGTCGACAAGGCTGTTTCAAGCGCCATCACGGCATTGTTCACGTTACTGGCTAATCGCAGCTGTTGACTGGCCAACGTCACCAAACGGTCGATGTCATTAGCAAGCATAGAGTCTTCCATGCCTTTATTGAAGCTGGCCCAAGCTTCTTCAAGCACTTCGAACTGCTCTTTTGACTCAGCCACAGACTGCTGTAAATCGACAATCAGTTTGGCCTGGGCTTCGACCAGGGCAAGCGCCTGCTTGGCTTCGCGCTTGGTATCGATCAATTGAGCGGTCATGCTTTGCACTTGTGATGCCACTTCACGACCAACCGAATCGAAGCGTTTTTGCGAAAACCAGGCGCCGCCACCCACCACCAGGGCGACTACTAAAAATACGATCATCAACGTGACCGACCAAGAAGTGCCCGCAGCTTTGCGCTGCCCGCGGGAAGAATACTCAGCCGCGGGCGCTGGTGCGGCCGCAGTGGCTTGTACGGAGGGCTGGGGCGAAGAGGTCGATTCTGTCATGTCGCTATTGTAGTCGTTGCCCTGCATAAACGTGCGTTTTCAATGCATTAAGAGCGGTTAAGCTGCGCAATCATTTGATCAAAACACAACACAATTGCCGGGTCTTCAGGGCTGGCAACCTTGTAGCGAAGGCGGTCTATGTCTGCGTCAAGCATTTTGGCCAAAATCGGTTTAAGTCGCTCATGGGTCAAGACAAACGCCGAATTGCGAAACCAATCGATTATGTTCAGTTCACTCAACTTGCTGACAATCGCCTCGATTCCATGCGTGCTTGTCAACAGCCAAACCGCATTGCCCCCCGTCTTAGACAGGGTCAGCAAAGGTTCGCGCACCTGGTCCGACC
>CALQNE010000026.1 GCA_943331855.1 Bordetella parapertussis | reverse complement strand
CTGGCCCGGGTGTCTTCGGCTGCAATGACGTCTGCACGATCAAGTGCCTGCCATGCGCGCAGGGTCAGATCCCCCAAATTACCAATTGGCGTTGCCACAACATACAAGGCGTGGGTCGGCCAGGACTGCGCGTCCATGCGCTGCCCGACGCGCTGCCAGGCATCCGGCAAATCTTCGGGCGGGACATTTTGGTTCATGGTGCAGCACTAAAAGTCAGAATGATGGCAGTGTAGTCGGCTTGTCAGGCCGCGTCATAACGGCCCATGCATGGCCAGCCGATGGCCGCCCGACACGCTCCCTCAATCTCTGAGACCAACGCATGACCTCTTCAGACGAATCGCTCTACCCATTTTTTGCGCTCGCGCAACAAACCCAACGCAAAGCCCTGCAAGTACGTCGGCGCAAACTTGCCCGCCGCGCGGGCGCCCAACGCAAACCCAAGGCACCCAGCGGCCCACCCTCACGCGCGCCGCAGCAAAAAATCGGGGACCGGTATGAACAGGCGGCCTGGGAGCTACTCGAGCACGCCGGTTACCAGCTACTTGCGCGTCAACTCGCTTGCCCACTCGGCGAGCTGGACCTCGTGGTGCGTACGGGTGCCGAACTGGTCTTTGTCGAGGTGCGCCAACGCAGCTCAGCGCGTTTTGGCGGGGCCGCCGCGAGTATCTCGGTTGGCAAACAGCAACGCCTAATCCGTGCTGCTCAGTGGTGGTTGCCAACGCTCGCACGGCGCCATTTTGGCGGGCAGATGCCCAAGTGCCGGCTAGACATCATCGCCTTTGAGCCCGATGGGGCGATCTGGCATCGCGATGCCATACGCCTAACGCAGGATAAATGAGATAATTACGCGTTAAAAGCTTTCTGACGCGCCATGGATCTCGCTGCCAAACTGACTGCACACTTCGAAGATAACATTGCCGCCACCCAACGCAGCATGCATACCTTGTCGGCGCCGTTGTTGCGCGCAATCGACCTCTGCTTTGGCTGTGTGACCAACAACGCCAAAATGCTGGCGTGTGGCAATGGCGGCTCGGCCGCAGATGCGCAACATTTCATCGCCGAGCTAGTCGGGCGCTTTGAGCGCGAACGCTTACCTCTGGCAGGAGTTGCCCTGAACACCGACACCTCGATTTTAACGGCGGTCGGTAATGACTATGGCTATGATCAGGTCTTCGCACGGCAGGTGATGGCACTCGGTCAACCGGGCGATGTGCTCGTCGCAATTTCAACGAGTGGAAACTCTGTCAATGTGCAGCTCGCGATCCAAGCCGCACACGCTCGCGAAATGAAAGTTATTGCACTCACCGGTAAAGGTGGCGGCACCATGGGCCACTTATTGCAAGCAGACGATGTCCATCTCTGCGTGCCCCATGACCGTACGATGCGAATTCAAGAAGTCCATATATTGCTACTACACATGTTGTGCGATGGCATTGACACGCTACTACTCGGAGACCCCGCATGAGACTGCTCCCTACTTTTGCTCGCCCCCTGCTGTTATGTCTAGCCATAGCGAGCACCGGTGCCCTGCTACAGGGCTGTGTGCCGCTGGTCGTCGGTGGTGCCGCCGCAACCGGTGTGGTGGTGGTCGATCGTCGAACGGTTGGTCAACAAGTTGAAGACAAAACCATCGAGATCAAAGTCGCCAGTGAACTTCGCTCAAAATTTGGCGACAGCGTACGCATCAACGCAACAAGCTACGAGGGTGTGGTGTTGCTCACAGGCGATTCGTTAGGCAACGATCGTAAAGCCGAAAGCACTGAAATCGCGCGTAGCGTGCGACATGTCAAATCGGTTTCAAACCAAGTCAACGTTGTCAAAGAAACCGCCTCGTTCGGCGAGATCAGTAATGATACGTGGATCACCTCTAAGGTCATGACCACGCTCGCGACCACCAAAGAGATTCCCTCACGCACCATTGTTGTCGTGACCGATCGCAGCGTGGTTTACTTAATGGGCCTCGTCACACAACGCGAAGGTGACCTCGCAGCGGCTGCCTCTGCCCAGGTCAGTGGCGTCAAGCGTGTCGACAAGCTTTTTCAGGTCATCTCGCCCGCCGAGGCCAATAAACTCGACGACTTGAACCGTATCTTTAGTACCAGCGGCAGCGGCGGCGGTAACACGACACCTCTAGGTGAAAATAGTGCCACCCCGGCTCCCACAAGCGGCGCGGGTGTTGAAGTATTGCCGGTGAAATGAAAAAGCTATTTTCCATCGCGATACTCGCTGCGCTCGGAGGACTGGGCTTTTGGCTATTTGCGAGCCCCGCTGCACAGGCGCCTGAGGTCACTTTTTCAACGCTCTCGGGTAAGCAGTTAAAAATGTCCGAACTTCGAGGTAAGGTTGTACTCGTTAAGTTTTGGGCAACTAGTTGCGTAACCTGTGTCGCGCAAATGCCCGACAATGTCGAGCACTTCAATACCTACCATGCGCGAGGGTTCGAAATCGTGGCCGTGGCGATGCAATACGACCCTGCCAACTACGTCATCAACTTTGTAGATACCCGCAAGATCCCGTTTACGGTGGCACTCGACACCGTGGGGCAAGTCGCCAAGGCCTTCGGTGACGTCAAACTCACACCAACTGCCTTTCTCATTGATAAAAATGGCCACATTCTCAAACGCTATTTAGGCGAGTACAACAAAACAGAATTCCGCAGCACGCTCGAGAAGGCGCTGGCAAGTTAACCGGCTCGCCGCACACTACAATTATTCAAAGATCAACCCATTTTCCCTCAACACGCTTTTACTGTTGCGATTGCCCCATGACTAGTCAGCCTCCCTCTGCCCAACTGCCTCCCGAAATCGTTGCAAAAGTTTTATCGGAAAGCCTGCCCTACATTAAGCGCTTTCACGGCAAAACTATTGTCATTAAATATGGTGGTAACGCCATGACCGAAGAGGTGTTGCAACGCAGCTTTGCCCACGATGTTGTCTTGCTCAAACTCATTGGCCTGAACCCGATCGTCGTACACGGCGGTGGGCCACAAATCGATGAGGCGCTGCGCCGCATCGGTAAAAAGGGTACCTTCGTGCAAGGCATGCGCGTCACCGATGCCGACACAATGGAGGTTGTTGAGTGGGTGTTAGGTGGTCAAGTGCAGCAAGATATCGTGCTCATGATCAACGAAGCAGGCGGTAAAGCCGTTGGCTTAACGGGCAAAGACGGCTGTTTAATCCAGGCTAAAAAGAAATTAATGCCTAACAAAGACGATCCCGCTAATCCGCTCGATATCGGCTTTGTGGGGGATATCGAACATGTCGAACCCGCGGTCGTCAAAGCCTTGCAAGACGATCAGTTTATCCCGGTGATTTCACCCATCGGCTACGGCGAAGATGGTCTGGCTTACAACATCAATGCAGATGTCGTTGCCGGAAAAATGGCCGAGGTCCTAGGTGCCGAAAAGCTTCTGATGATGACCAATACGCCGGGCGTGCTCGACAAAGATGGCAAGCTCATGCGATCGTTGTCGGCCAAAACGATTGATGCTTTATTTGCTGATGGCACGATCTCGGGTGGAATGCTGCCCAAAATTTCGTCGGCCCTCGATGCGGCACGCAATGGCGTCAAGTCCGTTCACGTGGTCGATGGTCGCGTACCGCACTGTCTGCTACTTGAAATCTTGACCGACCGCGGTGTCGGCACCATGATCTCTTCAGAATAAGCCGCCAGTGCCTCGGCTGCGGTTTCCTCAGCATCCGCCGGTGCGCGCGCGCCGGGCGGGCGTGCACCGCCCCCTCACGGCGGGACAGTCCCTTTCGGGCCAGACTGCGCAAGCACGACAGACGCCCGTTTGGCTGTTTGATCTCGACAACACCTTGCACGATACCTCGCACAAAATTTTTCGCGAGATCAATTTAGGCATGACGGCCGCCGTGATGGAAAGCCTGGACCTGGGCGAAGCCGCGGCGAGCGAATTGCGCGCCCGCTACTGGCGGCGTTATGGAGCGACGCTGCTTGGCCTGGTCAAACATCACAACATTGACCCCCACGCCTTTTTACAGCGTAGTCACGCTTTTGAGGTCGCACCATTAATCAAGGCCGAGCGCGGCCTGCGGGATAAGCTCAATCGGTTACCTGGTTGTAAGATCTTGGTGACCAACGCTCCCTTGCACTATGCGCGCGCCGTCCTCAAGCATCTTGGCATTCTGCGGTGTTTTGATCGCCTTTGGGGCATCGAGCAAATGCAGTTTCATGGCCACTTTCGCCCAAAACCCTCAGTAGCCTTGATGCGGCATATTCTGGCCCATGAAGGTATTCATCCCAGGCGCGCGGTACTCGTCGAAGATACCGTTGAAAACCTGCGCAGTGCCCGTAAAGCGGGTTTGCGCACGGTTCATGTGTTTCACCCTGGCTCGCCTTCTGGACGGGGTAAAAGCGGACGCCCCGATTTCGTTGACTTGAGGGTAAACTGCGTTGGACACTTATTGTTGCAGAAGCGGCCACTGCGAGGCGCGTAAATAGCGCCCCGCTTTTTTAATCCTTCATGTTGGGCGAGATGACTATGTCAGCCAAACCGGGCGAACGCAAACATCAAATCCTGCAAATGCTGGCAGAGATGCTAGAGCAACCTCGCGCAGCACGTATCACCACTGCAGCCTTAGCGGCTCGCCTGCAATGCTCAGAGGCAGCACTGTATCGGCATTTCGCAAGCAAAGCCCAAATGTTCGAAGGCTTGTTTGAATTCATTGAAAGCACCGTGTTCAGTTTGGTCAATCAAATCGTTGCTAGCGAAGCAAATGGCGTCGAACAAGCGCGCAAAATTGCGGTCATGCTCGTCACCTTTGCCGAACGCAATCGTGGAATGACACGCGTACTCAGCGGAGACGCCTTGGTCACCGAAGATGAAAGACTTCAAGCGCGCGTTAGCCAAATTACGGATCGTATTGAAACGACCTTCAAGCAATCACTGCGCACCGCCTTAACCGGCGGCACGCTCGACCCAACGACTGAAATCACCCCGATGGCTGCGCTCTTGACACATTGCGTCTTGGGTAGCTGGCTGCGCTTCGCGCAGAATCGATGGCAAACTGCGCCCACAACGCACATCGACGCACAGTTACGACTGATTTTGGGTTAGTGGCTCGCTGAACGCCCGGCACACACCGGGCACCCAGGGTCACGTTGTACGCGCACGCGGTGCCAATCCATCTCGAACGCATCAAGAATCAAGAGTTGGCCCTTCAAAGATTGCCCAACCTGCGCTAACACCTTAATTGCTTCGGCCGCCTGCATGCTGCCGATGATGCCCACCAACGGCGCGAACACCCCAGTCGAGGCACAAGTGACGGCTTCAACATCTTCGGCTTCAGGAAATAAACAGTGATAGCAAGGCGCCTTCGCATCACGCGGATCAAACACACTGATTTGGCCTTCAAAGCGAATGGCCGCCCCCGACACCAAGGGCTTGTTATGTTTGACGCATGCCCGATTAATTGCATGACGCGTCGCAAAATTATCGGTGCAATCTAAAACAACATCGACGTTCGCAATCTGTGAGTCTAGCGAGTCGGCATCCATTCGCGCAGTTCGTATTTCAACAACGATGTCTGGATTCAAGGCGAGCATTGTCTCGCGCCCTGATTCGGCTTTTAAACGTCCAAGCCGGCTAGAGTTGTGCAAAATCTGTCGTTGTAAATTGCTGATCTCGACGGTGTCGTGATCGGCCAAAATAATCGTCCCCACACCGGCTGAGGCAAGATACATCGCTGCAGGCGACCCTAAGCCGCCCGCCCCAACCACCAGAGCCTTACCTGCCAGAAGCTTTTCTTGCCCTTCGATGCCAAACTCATCCAGCAAAATATGTCTGGCATACCGAAGCAGTTGTGCGTCGTTCATTTGCTCGTCGTACCGCTCCCGCTCGTTTCAGTCGTGCTAGCTGTTTTTGGACGCGCAACCGCTTTTTGAACAGGCTTCCCGTCCAAGAAATTAATAGCTTGTTGCAACTGAAAATCGTCGGCAGCACCGAAGGTAAACATTTTGGTCGTGTCAGCCAACGGCGGCTCATTCACTGTTCCTTTAACCTCGGCCTCTGTTTGACGATTGCTGAGGTGGCGTTGCAGATCAGCTTCGCGCGGCACTCTAAACAAATCACCTTCTGCGGTGTCAGCCACGACCTCATCGGGCATGATCCCCGTCGCTTGTATTGAACGACCCTTCGGGGTGTAGTAGCGCGAGGTCGTCAGCTTGATTGCCGTATTTTCAGAGATTGGCAAAATAACCTGTACCGACCCTTTGCCAAACGTGCGGTTACCCATGATGGTTGCGCGATTGTGATCTTGCAACGCGCCGGCCACGATTTCTGAGGCAGAAGCAGAGCCCACGTTCACCAAGACCACCATCGGCACCGTTTTTACCCACGCCGGCAGACCCGACAAGTAATCGGATTCGCCGCGCGCATAGTCTGAGGCAGTCGCGAGATATTTATGCTTGGCGTCTGGCGCACGGCCGTCTGTTGAGACCACCAGTACATTTTGTGGGAGAAAAGCTGCCGACACACCGATCGCGCTATTGAGCAAACCGCCTGGGTCGTTGCGTAGATCAAGGATCAAGGCCCGGGGTGCCTCTTTTGCGCTGAGATCTTTCAAATGACGCACAAGATCTGAACCCGTTTTTTCTTGAAACTGCGCAATACGTACGTAACCGATGTTGTTGTCTAGAAGCTTGCTGCGCACACTGCGAACACGAATCGTGTCGCGAATAATATTAATGACCAGCGGTTGCGCCTGGCCTTGACGAATAATCGTCAAAGAGATGGGTGTCTTGACCGGGCCGCGCATCATCTTGACCGCTTCAGTCAGCGTCAACCCCTTGGTTGAAGTGTCATTGATCTTTGAAATCAAATCGCCTGTGCGAATGCCAGCGCGCGCAGCGGGCGTATCTTCGATCGGCGAGATCACTTTGATCATGCCCTCTTCGGTGCCTACCTCAATACCCAGGCCGCCAAACTCGCCCTGGGTAGCCGTCTGCATTTCTTTAAACGCATCGGCATCCAGGTACGCCGAGTGCGGATCAAGGTCGGACAGCATGCCGGAAATTGCGCCATCAATCAATTTTTTATCGGTAACGGGCTCAACGTAATTATTTTTAATGGCAGACAACACATTCGAGAACTGCCTAAGCTCATCGAGCGGCAAAGGCGAACCGCGCTGCGCCAAGGCAGTGATTCCCATGCTGAGCAAGATGCCGGCCACAATACCGGCAGAGACCAAACCAAAACCACGAATTTTGCGAGTGCCCATGCACGTTCCTGAGTTAAAAGCGATTGAAGCGACAAGCTTGCGATTGCATCGCGTGTACTACCGCGCCAAAAATTGGACTGGATCGACCGCAGTCCCGCGATGCCGTATCTCGAAGTATAGGGCCGAATCCAGCTGTCCACCGGTACTTCCAACCAAGGCCACGGTATCGCCGGTTTTTACCTCGTCGCCGATCTGCTTAAGCAAACTTTGGTTATAAGCATAGACGCTGAAAAATTGCTGCCCGTGGTCAATAATGACCAGGTTGCCGAAACCCCTTAACCAATTTGCGTACACCACCGTTCCGGAGCCAACCGCCTGGACTGCTGCACCCTCATTGGCGCGTAGCAAAATGCCTCGCCACACCCCACCCTCAGGGCGATCGGTGCCAAATCGGGCCATCACCGCCCCCTTAACAGGCCACCGCAAACCGGGCTTTAGACCCTCGCCGACCGGGCCTGCCGTCGCGGTGTTTTCTGAAGTACGTGCTTGCGCTGCGGCTTGCGCTTGTTGGCGCTCTTGAGCCTCTTGTGCCTGACGTCGCGCTTGCTCTTGACGGGACTGCTCAGCCTGGCGCGCGAGTTCGGCTTTTCGAGCGTTTTCTGCGGCCTCTTTTGCGGCCTGCAGCTGACCATTCAGATCATCAATCAAGCCTGACAAGCGTTTGTCATCACGGCCCAGGGTGGCGGCCTCAACGCGCTGAGCCTGCAGCTGCCCTTCAATGCGCGCCAGAACCGTGGCGCGTTCTCTCTTTTGCGCCTCTAAAAGCTCTTTTTGTTCGGTGGTTTCTTGGACCAAGCGCGCGACATCTTGCCTACGTAGTTCGGTCTTCGCCTCGAGTTCTGCCAGCCGTTCAATTTCTTTTTTAAGTTCAGCCACCTTGACCGAGCGGGCGCGCGAAATATAGTCAAGGTAAGTCAAATTGCGACCCAACTGCTGCGGGTCATCGCCCGACAGAAGTGCGGCCCAGGGTGACAGCCCACTGGAGTACTGCTTTCGCAACTGATCAGAGAGTTCGTCGCGTCGAGTTGTTAGCAGAGTCTGCTGACGTTTCAACTGACTTTGAAGATCTTCAAGATCAGATTGCGCCTGTCGTAACTGGGTGCCAAGCTCTGCGAGGCGTCGCGTACTGACCGAAATTGCGGTTTCAGAGACCTGCAGCGCGTCGGCGGCTTCTTGACGCTTCGCCTCGCGTTCGTCAAGCTCTTTTTGCAAGAGCTGGATCCGAGCCCGTAACTCGGTGCGTTCGCGCTCGACCTGCATTTGCCTGGCGACAATCTCTTCAGTGGCTGCAGGCGCCGAGCCGCCTACCAGCACGCCGCTAAGAGCCGTACACAGCCACAAAGCGCGCAGGCGCATGAAATTAATCCTTTTTGGCCTTGCCTTGCGCCGCGACCGCCGCCATCGCAGCCTCGATTTCGGCCGGATCCCCAAGGTAGTAATGGCCAAGGGGTTTTAAGTCTTTATCGAGTTCGTATACCAGCGGCTGCCCCGTGGGGATATTCAAGTGCACAATCTCATCATCAGACACACCATCAAGATGCTTGATCAGCGCACGCAAGCTATTGCCATGGGCAGCCACCAGCACCCGTCGCCCAGCGCGAATGGACGGGGCAATACTTTCAGTCCAGAAAGGCAAAACGCGCGCCACCGTGTCTTTCAAGCACTCAGTCGCAGGCAGTTGTTCTGGGGTCAGTTTGCCATAGCGCGGATCGAACCGTGGGTGGCGCTGGTCATCCAAAGCGATCGGATTAGGGGCAATCGCATAGGCCCGGCGCCAAATCAGCACCTGCTCATCACCATATTGTGCGGCCATCTCGGCCTTATTCAGACCTTGAAGGTCGCCGTAATGTCTTTCATTTAGCCGCCAGCTATTGTGCACCGGCACATACATCGTACCCATCGCATCGAGGGCCAGCCAAAGCGTACGAATCGCACGAGTAAGCACCGAGGTATAGGCTAGATCAAAGCCGTAACCCTTTTCTTTCAGTAATTCACCCGCCTTTCGTGCCTGCTCGCGCCCGGCTGCGGTTAAATCAACGTCGGTCCAGCCGGTAAACCGGTTTTCAAGGTTCCATTGGCTTTCGCCGTGACGCATTAAGACTAATTTATACATGGCTGACACAGGTTAAAGTGTGAAGGAGGACACCATTTTATAATTGTCTGACGCGTCTCGCTCACCCGCCCCATTAAATTAGGGGTTAACTGTACTCATTTGGACACACCGTGGATTTTTTCTTCAGTCAAAACAACCTTCTTTTGCTCGCCGTGGCCCTGGGCTCGGGCCTCGCACTCTCGTGGCCCATGATTCTGCGTAGTCGTGCAGGCGCAGCCATATCCAGCACGCAGGCCGTGCAGATGATGAACCACCAGCACGCAGTACTAGTCGATGTGCGCCCGACCGACGCCTATAACGCGGGCCATGTGCCTCAAGCCCGCAGCTTGCCAATCAGCGACATAGACAAAAAAGCCGCAAGTTTGCCAAAAAATAAACCCATTATCGTCATCTGCGATTTGGGGCGTACCGCCGTCGGTGCGGCAACGCGTTTGCGCGCGCAAGGCTTTACCGAAGTGGTCACCCTCGACGGGGGTCTGAAAGCCTGGATGACCGCCGGACTACCCGTTACCGCCAATAAAACCGGAGCCTAACCATGCCTAAAGTTGTGATGTACACCACCGGCTACTGCCCGTATTGCTCGCGTGCCGAAATGCTCTTGACGCAACGCGGCGTCACTGAAATCGAAAAAATTCGGATCGATGTCGATACCGAGCAACGCGCCCTGATGATGGAGCGTACCGGTCGACGCACCGTCCCACAAATTTATATCGGTGACACCCACGTTGGCGGCTTTGATGACTTGTCTGCGCTTGACCGCGAAGGCAAGCTCTTACCTCTACTCAACAGTTGATCTAACTGCCTTTCGTGCCACCCATCACCTACTTACCGAGAAACATTTATGTCTGACCAAAACGCCCAAGCTGATCAAGCGCAAAATTCGAATGCACCTGTCTTTAACATGCAACGGGTCTACCTCAAAGACCTGTCGCTTGAGATGCCCAACGCACCGAATATTTTTCTTGAACAAGAAGGTCCGAAGGTTGAGGTCGCCATCAATGTCGGTGGGCAAGCTCTCGCAGATACGGTCTATGAATCCACCATCACGGTAACAGTGACGACTCGGATTGGCGAAAAAGTGTTGTACCTGGTTGAAGCCACGCAGGGTGGTATTTTTGAAATTTCTAACGTGCCTGCAGAGCAACTTGATCCCTTAATGGGTATCGTGTGTCCAACAATGTTGTATCCCTATCTGCGTGCAAATATTGCAGATGCGATTACGCGCACTTCGCTGCCGCCCCTGCATCTGGCCGAAGTCAATTTTCAGGCACTGTTTGAACAACGTATGGCGCAGGCCGCTCAAGAAGCTGCCGCTCCGGCTGCGGGTGGCCGCGACTCGGGCCTCATCCTACCGCCCGGCGTGACGCGTCAATAATTTGAGCCTCCACATGCTGTCATCCGCGCCTACGATGTCGCCCTTGAAACAGCATGTATCGGTTTTAGGCGCCGGCGCCTGGGGGACGGCCCTCGCATGCGCGGCACATGCGCACGCGCCCACTTTGCTTTGGGCGCGCGATGCGAAACTCAGTCATACGATCAACACGCAACACACGAGCCCGCGCTATCTTCCAGGCATTCAACTGCCAGACGCGCTCACCTGCACCGCAAGTTTGCTGCAGGCGCTTGAACATGCGCAACAAGGTGGCGCGCCAGGTTTGCTGATTCTGGGTGTGCCCCTTGCCGGCCTGCGGACTTTGTGCGAGCAACTGGCCGAACAACTTGCCCAAACAAAACCACATCTTGCCGGAATCATCTACACCTGCAAAGGACTTGAAGCCGACAGTGCACAGCTACCCAGCGAAATCGCACTCGCCGGGCTCAAAGCCTTGGATCACCTTCCAACTGCGGTGCTGTCTGGACCGTCTTTTGCACTCGAAGTCGCGCGCGGACTGCCCGTGGCGCTCACCATCGCCAGCCAGGCCCCCGCCTTACGTCAGGCTGCGATTGACGCACTACACGGCGGAAATATTCGCGTCTATGCCAGCAATGATGTTCTGGGTGTTGAGGTCGGCGGTGCGCTAAAAAATATCATGGCCATCGCGTGCGGGGTCGGGGACGGCCTGGGCATGGGTGCGAATGCCCGTGCAGCATTGATCACGCGCGGCCTCGCAGAAATGACGCGCTTCGGTGAAGCCCTCGGGGCACAAGCGACCACCTTTGCCGGTCTCACGGGTTTAGGGGATCTCGTCCTCACCGCCACCGGAGACCTCTCCCGCAATCGTCAAGTGGGGCTGGCTATTGGCAGAGGGCAAGCGCTCGACACGCTGCTCGCCTCAGGCCTCACCGCCGAGGGTGCACGCTGCGCAAGAGCGGTGCGACAACGCGCACGAACCATGGGTATCGAGATGCCCATTACTGAAGCGGTCTGCCAAGTTTTGTTTGAAGGCGTCAAGCCGCTAGAGGCCGTTACGCGACTTTTGTCGCGCGTGGCAACCACTGAATAAATTCAATTTTTTTGACGATCTTTATGCGCTTCGTTCGCCACACACCCATCTTGTTAAGCAACGCACTCCTCGCGATTGGCAAGAGCTTAACAAGCACCGTAGCGCTTTGTTTTCTGATTATTGGCGCCTTAGCCCCACCTAACGCCTCAGCAGCATGGCCCACCGATCACCCCATTCATTTAATCGTGCCGTTTCCAGCGGGCTCTTCGCCAGATTTGCTCGCCCGTATCTTAGCTGAGCCCCTGAGACAGGCACTCAAACAAAATATCATCGTCGAAAACAAGCCAGGTGCAGGGGGTAATTTAGGAACCCGCTTAGTCACGCGCGCGCCCAATGATGGCTATACCTTGCTCTATACAATCAATGGCCCTTTAACCACCGCACCCACGCTTTACAAAAATACGCTTGGCTACGATCCGATTGCAGATCTGGCGCCAATCACACTCGTGGCCACCAGCCCAAACATACTCGTCGTAAACGCAAATATTGATGCAACCACCGCGGCGGCCTTTGTGCAGCAAGCAAAGGCTCGGCCAGGGGCCTTGAACTACGGCTCGGTCGGTGCAGGCAGCGCCTCGCACTTGGCGATGGAGCTCTTTAAACAACAGGCAGGGCTCGATGTGCTGCACGTCCCCTACGCAAGCTTTCCGCAGATCACTACGGCCATGCTTGCACGGGACATTCAAGTCGCGTTTATGGTTCCTGCAATCGCCATGCCGCAAGTTAAAGAAAAAAAACTCAACGTGCTAGGCGTAACTAGCCTCCTGCCCTTTGCTGCCTTGCCGGGCGTGGCGCCCCTTGCCGCGCAAGGGTTTGATAATTTCGAGGCCATCTCTTGGCACGCGCTGCTTGCACCCGCGGGCACAGACGCAGCCCTTTTGCTTAAGCTACAACAGACCTTAACCGAGATCTTAACGATGCCAAGCATCAAAGAAAAATTCTCTGCTCAGTATTTTTCGGTGGTCGGGTCTGATGCACAAACGTTACGTGCACTGATGCAAACCGAAAAAAACCGCTGGGATCAAGTCATCAAACGCTTAAATCTATCACTAGATTAAAACGCCTTCTGCAAGTCTCTTTGCTCACGCGCGTCGCGCGCTACATGCCTCCAACGTAGCCCTGTTGCCGCCACGCCTCGAACACCACGATCGCGACCGCATTTGAAAGATTCAGGCTGCGCTGCGCGGGCAACATCGGCAGACGTAACATCTGCTGCGGATTAAACAATGCACGCTGCTGCGGCGAAAGTCCGGCCGTTTCACAACCAAACACGACGACGTCATTTGCCTGCAAGGCCACCTGTGCCACTAACTGCGTAGCTTTCGTTGTGATCGCAAACACACGTTCGCGGGGCGCACCCGTTGCTGCAATCGCAAGCTCAAGTGAATCATGCACTTGTACCGGTTGCCACTCGTGATAATCAAGCCCCGCTCGCTTGAGTCGTTTATCGTTAATCTCAAAGCCAAGCGGGCGGACCAAATGCAGGCGCGCGCCGGTATTTGCACATAACCGGATCACATTACCGGTGTTGGGAGGGATTTCAGGCTGTACGAGGATGACATCAATCATAGGCGCCATTTTGCCACGCGCGCGGCGTATGGGCGGCCGCAAGTGCCACCACCCCAGCTGCCCCCGCGTGACGCAAGGCCAGCGCCGCCGTGCGCATCGTGCTACCCGTTGTGACCACATCATCGACCAAGCCTACCCAAATGCCGGGTAGCGCATGCTCGCATACGTAGAGCCCTTGGACACTTTTACGGCGCGCAGCTAAATCAAGTGTTTTTTGATACGTCGATTCACGCGTTCGACTCAACCACTCGCGCTTCAGGGAGCAACGGCTTAGACGCGCGAGTTCGCAAGCGAGCTCGCCTGCCGGATTAAAGCCACGACGGCTAAGGGCTCGCTGGCTCGCGGGGATTGGCACGAGCGCCCCAAGGCTCGGTGTGCGAATGCTAGCGTGCTCGCGCGCTTTCCAGGCATCCCAGATCAAACGCGCGAACAAGCCTGCGTAAGCCAAACGCCCACCCTCTTTAAAACGCTGGATCAACAGATCTCCTGGGTATACATAATCGATTGCCGCAACAAGACAGTCATAAGGCGGTGCGACCTCTCGGCAACGTGCGCAGTGCACCTCAGGCTTACGGTGCGGATACTCAATCGAAGCCTGCAACGGGTCTAAGCAAACGTCACAACGTGGCTGACTGCGCACGCACCCCACAAAATCTTGACTGCAGCCCCGACATAAGTCGCCGCCTCGGGCGCTCAAACCGCACAAGGGGCACGCTGAGGGTAACTTTCGTAAAACTTTGGCACGGATAGAGTACATTTTGATACCTTTGTGCGCTCGCTCAAGCCATCATTCTGACGTTCAGCCCCTATTTTTTGTATCACTTAAGATCACAATGTCTACCCCGAATACGCTGGCACTCAACTCCGACCATGTCGCGTTGCAATTCAACCGCCGCGGGGATTTGTCCGCCGCGCAGTTTTTATATGGCGAAATCGCTCGGCGCATGAACGAACGCTTAAGACTGGTGCGCCTAAAGCCTGAGCAACTTCTTGATGCAGGTTGTGGCGCCGGTCAACAAATCGGCTTGCTGCACGCCCGCTACCCCACGGCTCGATACATCGGTCAGGATCACAGTGCGCCCCTCTTACAACACGCGCAACACGCAGCAAAAAAAGTCTGGCCCCCAGGTTGGCGTCCCTTGTTAAAAAAATTGAGTGGAAAACCCGCCCAAGCGCAATGGCTAGAAACTGATCTCGCACACACGGGCTTGGCGCCAGAGTCCCTCGATCTGGTCTGGTCGAATTTGGCCTTGCACTGGCACGCAGCACCTCACGATGTCTTGCAAGAATGGGGCCGCATCCTTCGGCTCAATGGTCTTGTATTTTTTTCGTGCTTTGGTCCAGCCACGCTTCAAGAAGTGCGTACGGCTGCGCAGCAGGCCGGGCTTCAAACGGTTACCCCAAGCTTTGTCGATATGCACGACTTTGGCGATCTGCTGATCGAAAAAGGTTTTGCCGATCCAGTTATGGATCAAGAGGTGCTCACCTTGACATACGGCAACCCAGAAAAACTCATGGCCGACGTCAAGGCGTTAGGGGGCAATCCAAGTATCGGACGGCGTGCTGGCTTGCTCGGCCGCGACCGTTACCAACGCTTATTGGCGGCGCTTGAAGCTCAGCGCAAAGCTGATGGTCTTCTACACCTCACCGTTGAAGTGGCCTACGGCCACGCTTGGCGCACGGGCACACTACGCACAACAGCGGGTGAAACTCGCGTGAGCGTCAGTGCAATCAGTCGCTCGAGGCCTGACGCTTCAGCCAAAAAATGAGGTGTAGGCCTTAACGCTCATGTAAAGCGCCAATCCAAAGAGCAGATAGGCAAAAATTCGCTTTAACGTTTTAACCGGTAGCTTGTGCGCAGTGCGCGCCCCGACCGGAGCAAGCACCACGCTAAACATCGCCAATACAATCAGGGCAGGCCAGAAAATATAGCCCACCATTTGAGGCGGCAATCCAGTTTGGCCCCACCCCGACCACACATAACCGATCGTATTTGCTAAAGCAATCGGAAATCCGAGCGCAGCTGAAGTCCCCACGGCCTGATGCAGAGGCACGTTGCACCACAGCATGAAAGGGACCGAGATAAACCCACCACCTGCACCAACTAAACCTGAAATAAAGCCGATCGCACCACCCGACGCCGCAGTGCCTACCGGACCAGGCATCTGGCGAGAAGGCTTAGGTTTCTTATCCAACAGCATTTGAAGCGCAGAGTAGGCCACAAAGACCGCAAAGAACAGCGCAAGCCAACCCGTTTTAAGCAGAGAAAACAGCGCTCCGCCCGAGACCAAACCACCCACGACGATGCCAGGCGTCAAGGCGGCCACCAAGTCCCAACGGACCGCGCCTTTTTTCTGATGTGCACGCACACTGGAAACAGAGGTGAATAAAATCGTTGCCATCGAAGTCGCAATGGCGGCGTGTACCGTCAATTCAAGTGACAGGCCCTGCCAGGTGAACAGTATCGTCAGAAACGGTACCAAAATCATTCCACCCCCTATCCCCAGCAGTCCGGCGGCAACTCCCGTAACACAGCCCAAAACAGCCAAAGCAAGTACAAATAGCGGATCCATATGATTTGTCTCAATATCCATGCGCGGGAAGGGGCTTAGTATACTGACATGACCACCAGGCCTGTGGCAGACTACCCTAGCCAGGTCCTTTCGCGCTTAGACGCGTTTTTCACAAAGATGCAGCCACTATGGATTCTCTCGATACCGAAGTTCTCAAACAAGCCCACCAGTGGCTCGCCAGTGGGCACACCGTTCACCTCGCTACGGTTGTTAAAACGTGGGGCTCTGCGCCACGTCAGGCAGGCGCCATGCTCGCCGTGCGCAAAGACGGGCGTCTTGTGGGCTCAGTGTCGGGCGGTTGCATTGAGGATGATTTGATTGCGCAGGCGCAGGCCGGCAGCCTGCCCGCCCGCCCCGAGTGGGTCACCTATGGCGTATCGCAAGAAGAAGCGGCAAGGTTTGGTCTGCCTTGCGGCGGCACCTTAAAGCTTGTCATTGAGCCGCTCAAGGCGGGAGACTGGCTTGAGCGCGTGATTGAAGTCACCACGGCTCAAAAACTGATTGGCCGCTGGCTAGACCTCACAACCGGTCAGTCAACGCTCACCGAAGCCAAGCCAGGCCAACTCACGGAAGTCAAAGAACAAGGCTGTTATTTTGTGTATGGTCCCCATTGGCGGCTCTTGATTATCGGCGCGAACCAAACCGCTCGGGCGCTGGCACAAATCGCCACCATGCTTGAGTTTCAAGTAATCGTGTGCGATCCGCGCGAAGAATTTACCGCCGACTGGGACATGCCGGGCGTCGCGCTACAGCCGGGCATGCCAGATGATGCAGTGCTTGAAATTCAAACGGATGCTCGCACCGCGATCGTCGCGATTACGCACGATCCAAAACTCGATGACATGGCGCTGCTCGAGGCGCTACGCTCGAAAGCTTTTTATGTAGGTGCGCTGGGGTCCGGACGCAACCAACAAAAACGCCGCGAGCGCTTACTAAGTTTTGAGTTGACTGAAGCCGATATCAGTCGCCTACACGGGCCGGTAGGCCTGCAGATTGGTAGCCGCACCCCTGCCGAAATCGCAGTGGCCGTTGCCGCACAACTTGTACAAGAGCGCCGAGTGTTTGAAGACGCCCGCGTGGGCGGCCTTGATACACCGCCGGATGGCGCAAGTGCAAAATAAATACGCTCGGTTGCGAGTCGCAGACTAACTACCGCGTTTACGTGCCTCAATACCGAGCTGTTTAAGCTTGCGATATAAGTGCGTGCGCTCAAGCCCTGTTTTATCAGAGACGCGCGTCATGCTGTTGTTTTCGCGCGCCAGGTGATATTCAAAATAGACGCGTTCAAACGCATCGCGCGCTTCGCGTAGCGGTTGATCAAGCGAGATGTCACCCAGCAAGCTTTGATCCACCTCGACGGCAACCGGTGGCGCAGGCGCGGCAACGGGCATCGCCGCGAGTTGCGCGGTTGACTGAGGCATCACCGGCGCGAACCCACCCGAAGCTGATTTGGCCACGGTCAGACGGCCACGCGCCAAGCCCGTTGAAATCGTTTTAAGCAAGCGTTGCAGCGTGATGGGCTTCTCAAGAAAATCAATCGCACCAATTTTTGTCGCTTCAACTGCGGTATCGATCGTGGCATGCCCACTCATCATGATGACCGGCATGTCAAGCAATCCCGCTGAACTCCATTCTTTCAGCAGCGTGACGCCGTCTGTATCGGGCATCCAAATATCAAGTAACACCAAGTCAGGACGCCCACGCAAGCGGGCCGCACGCGCCTGCGCAGCGTTTTCGGCCAACTCAATCGTATGTCCTTCGTCGTAGAGAATTTCGGAAAGTAACTCACGTATTCCGATCTCATCATCGACCACTAAAATTCTGGCCATAAACTTTTAATCACCTATTGCAAGTTTGTATTATCGTTATCTTGTGGCGTTGCGTCTACCTGTTCCGCTAATTGAGTCAGCAGAATCGACACTCGGGCGCCCCCCTCTTTGCGATTTGACACGTCAATTCGCCCATGGTGCTCATCAATGATTTTACGGACAATCGCCAAGCCCAAACCGGTTCCTTGCGTTTTCGTGGTGACGTAAGGCTCGAAGGCCCTTTGTAACACTTGCGCCGAAAAACCGGCGCCGTTGTCGGTCACGGTAAAGCGTACCGCACGGCGAGCCGTCGTTTCAACACCGTCCGAGGCGATAACTTGGGTGCTGACCTGGATCACGCCGGGGTGCGAAACCTCGACTAGCGCGTCTCGGGCGTTCGCCAATAAATTATGAACAACCTGTCGCAGCTGCGTCTGATCGCCCAAGATAACCGGCAATGTCGGGTCCAGTGACACCTCGAGCTGCCAAGGCTGATTCGCATCCTCTTGAACCTGACCACTCAGCGGATCCCAGCCATAGAGGCCCAGCACCTCGTCAACCAACGCGTTGAAATCAACTGGCACCAACACCAAGGGGGGCTTACGCGCGTACTCACGAAAATCGTCAACCATGTGCTTCAGAGAGCTGACTTGATTGACAATGGTATTCGTAGCGCGCTCAAGCAACTGAGCATCAAGCGGTTCAAGCTTGTGCGCGAGTTTCACCGCCAAACGTTCGGCCGACAATTGAATAGGCGTAAGAGGATTTTTAATCTCGTGGGCAAGCCGACGGGCCACTTCGCCCCAGGCCACGCTACGGCTAGCCGATATCACCTCGGTGATATCGTCAAATACGACCATATAACCATTGGCACGGCCATCAATTTGCAACTGCGTACCTCGCGCCAACAAGGTCAGCGTAAAGCTCTGCGCGTCAGGGCCCGGTTCGTGCAAAGTGAGTTCGAACTGCTCTTGCCAATGTGTGCGCTCTGAACCCACCGCGCTGTGCTCAGAAAACGCCTGCCGGATGCGCTGGGCGAACTCATTCATGCCCTCGACGGTCTGTAACAATCGGCCGGGCGCTGTGCGCAAATCAACCTTTAAGATCGTTTGAGCACCCTGATTAAAGGTGGTCAGAAAAAAACGTTCGTCAAAGACCAATACGCCTGCGGACAAATTCGCCAATACACTTTCGAGATAAACGTTCGAGCGCTGTAACTGGCTACGATTGACTTCGACCATTCGACGGGCCTCGTCGAGTTGACGCGTCATAGTATTGAACGAACGGGTCAATTGACCCACCTCGTCGTTCGAGACGGGCTCGGGCAGCGCGCGATAATCGCCGACGCTCACCGCCTGCGTCCCTGCTGCTAAGGCGAGCAATGGACTGACCAATTTTTTAGACAAATACAAGGCAACAGCAATCGCCGCAAACACCGCCAGTAACAAGGCCAGCGTCAAGGTCACACCAAACAGGTTACGCAAACTCTGCCTTGACAAGGCGAGCTCTTGGTAATCACGGTTTCCCTGCTGTACTTCACTCGCATTGCGAGCGATTTTTTCAGACACCGGCTGCACTAATTGCAACCACCGCGACTCTACGTTAACGCCCAACAAGGTCTCTGAGCGCTCAGCCGCCGAAAGCGGAACAATCACTCTGAGCTGCAAACCAGGCTCGACAGGCCCACTGCTCGGCGTGTCAATGGCGTCGGCATTTGAATAGCCACGTGTGATTCTAAGTTGATTCAAGATCGCCGCGGGCGGCGGCACAGGCGACAATGCGCCGAGTTTGTCGCTTGAAAACGCGAGCACCCGACCACTACCACTAAAGACCATCGCATCCACCGGACCACTTGACTCCCGCAAACGCGCCAAAACACCGGCCACGTCAGCATCGGGCGTGGCGTTTAGTTCGGGGGTCATCACTCGGGCACGCGATTCAAGTTCGGCGAGTTGGGCATCAAGCGCAGCGCGCGCTAGCGTCAACCCCGACTCCAGGGCCGTGTCGACACGCACGTTAAACCACGACTCAATCGAACGCGCCATAAACTGCAGCGACACGCCATAAATCAGTGCCCCAGGCAGCACACCAATTAAAGCAAACGCCAATGCGAATCGCGCCGTCAGTCGTGCGCCAAACTGCCCGCTACGTAACTGCCATAACAGCCGCGCGCTCAGGGCGACGACCCAGATAAACAACGCGAAGGCCAACCCGCCATTCAGCCATAACAACAGGCCTTGATACTGGGCAACCCGGGACGCATTACCCGTAGACCACGCTAATAAACCAAACAGCCCTGCGCCGCTACTGACCCCCACAAACAAAGCAAGCCGAAGCAACCTGTTCATTTGGTCGATCCCGCCTGCTGAATCGAAAAATCAAATAATGCCCAAGGGGTGACCAATGCCCAGGCACTGCGATTGGCCGCTTCAAGCTGTAAGGGCCGAGCGAGTTGCGAGGTGTCAAGCCTCAGACGAACACGACCGTCATAGCGCTGATTTCGTTCGAACCGATCAGACGGCGCGACCGGCCAGGCTCGCACTCGTTTGAGTACCGCCAACGCCTCATTAAGCGAACTTGCCGGCACAAATAAATCGCCCGTTGCGACACGCCACTGTTGTGTGAGCGCGTTGTAAGTCAGGCGCCGCGTGAGGGTCGTCTCGACGAGCACGCGATCCAACCACCACCAGCGCGGCGAGGTGATTTTTAAATCGACCGTAAAATAAAGTGGCACCCCCCGTTCGGCGGCGTCCGTCACCAACCGTTCAAGCTCAAAGGTCAAGTCCAGATCAAGCGTGAGCTGACTTTCAGTAATCAGGGGCTCAATGCGCTCTATTCGGGGCCCAGAACCTTGATTGGCGTGGGCAGTGACCCACAGCAGCGCCGCGAGCGCACACAAGAGGCCTCGCTGCAATCTAGCCCATCCGGTCGTATGAACAGTCATCCTGTTATTAACGCCTAAACCTGACGAGAAAACAATGCATAAAAGAAACCATCCTGCCCAGCGGGATGCTCGGGATCGGCCAAACAAGGCAGTAACTGGCCTGGCGCCGGCATTCGCAACGCCTGTTGGTGGCGTTTTAAAAATGCCTGAGCCTGAAGCTCACCCTCTTCAGGAAAAATCGAGCAGGTGACCAGCAACAGTTTGCCACCGGGCGCGACGAGACTCCAGAGCGAATCCAGGATTTCTCTTTGTAATTTTGCCGTCGGCTTCAAATCGGTCGCGCGACGTAACCAGCGAATGTCCGGATGGCGACGCACAATGCCCGAGGCCGTACAGGGGACGTCAGCAAGCACAACATCGAACGGCTTGCCATCCCACCACGTATGGGCACGCATAGCACTTTCGGCAATCAACTCAACCTCATCATTGAGCAAACCCAACCGTTCAAGGTTTTGCTCAACACGGCCCATTCGGGCGTTGTCAATATCGAGCGCCGTCAATTTGAGCTTGGCGAGCTCGAGCATGTGGGCCGTTTTGCCGCCAGGCGCAGCGCATGCATCCAGGACACGCATGCCATCTTTTAGCTCGAGCAAGGGCGCGGCAAACTGTGCGCCAGCGTCTTGCACCGACCACCAGCCTTGCGAATACCCAGGGAGCGAGGCGATCGGGCGTGGCACCTCGAGCACGAGGCCCG
>CALQNE010000025.1 GCA_943331855.1 Bordetella parapertussis | reverse complement strand
CGTCGCCTTACTCGGCACGGGTGCTGCCTGGCTAGTGACTGCATTTCAGTTTCCCGCTCGCAAAGTATTGGTGTGGGCGCTTTTATTGCCACTCGCTGTGCCCACCTATGTGGTGGCTTATTCCTATCTTGATCTGATGCATCCCATCGGGCCGGTTCAGAGTCTGATCCGTACGGCACTTGGCTATCAGTCGCCCCGTGAATTTCGTTTGCCCGATGCGCGTTCGTTGTGGGGCGCCATTTTGATTTTAGGCAGCGTGCTCTATCCCTACGTGTATCTCAGCGCCCGACATATGTTTTTAACGCAACCCGCCAATCTGATTGAAGCGGCGCGCGGGCTCGGTCATGGGCCATTCAGTTTGTTTTTTCGCGTGGCATTGCCAATGGCACGACCTGCCATTGTCGTGGGTACCACCTTGGCTCTGCTTGAGACACTCAACGATGTAGGGGCCTCAGAGTTTTTAGGTCTTCAGACCCTGACCGTTTCAATCTACACCACCTGGATCACCCGCTCTGACTTAGCAGGGGCTGCCCAGATCGCCTTGCTGATGCTTGTGTTCGTGCTCAGCCTCATTGCGCTCGAGCGTCGCGCTCGAAGACGACAACGCTTTATCAATACCGACCAATCTCGACCAATGCAGCCCCGCCCACTGCGAGGATGGCAAGGTTTGACAGCCTGTTTGTTCTGCCTGGTGCCGGTCTTAGCGGGCTTCATCGTCCCTGTTCTTCATTTAACCTGGCAAGCGATCCTGCGACTCAACCAAACAGGGTCAGTGTCGGCCGTGCTCAAACAAGCAGCGCTTAATACAGTCATGCTCTCGCTTGCGATCACAGCCTGTACGGTTGTCGGCGGTCTCGTCTTAGCATGGGCCGCCCGCAGTTGGATCACGCGCCGGCATGACACTCCAGGCCAAGGCTTTGCTCGTACGGCAACCATTGGCTATGCCTTACCCGGTACGGTTTTAGCGATTGGTTTGCTCACACCCTTTGCATTGCTTGATGGTTGGCTAGAACATTTCACGCTCTGGTTTTCGGCGAACGCCTCTGGACGCTGGCTCTTAGGGACCGCAGCCGGTTTGATTCTGGCCTGTACCTTACGGCTCTTGGCAGTGGCCTCAGGGTCGATTGAGGCCGGCTTCGCTCGAATCCCGATCACCTTTGATCAACTGGCGCGTTCGCTCGGGCACTCCCCCCTCGGTGTGCTGCTACGCATTGACTTACCTCTACTACGTCCAGCACTTTTCGCCGCGGCACTTTTGGTCTTTGTTGAAGCCATGAAAGAGCTGCCAATTACCCTGCTGCTGCGTCCACTCAATATTGAAACACTCGCCACGTGGCTATATGGCGAAGCCGCGCGGGGCACCTACGAAGACGGCGCAATCGCTGCACTCTTGATTGTTGCCGTCAGTATCTTGCCCGTGATTTTATTGACGCGCACGCAGTCTCAACTCAAAAAATCCCTATTCATAAAATGAAAACAACATTACCCGTTTCTGGATATCGACCGTGAGCCCGCTCTTAAAGATTGAGAAAATCAGTTTAAGTTTCGCAGCCAAGCCCAACGATGTGTCGGTGCTCAAAGACTATAGCTTGGCGCTGAATAGTGGCGAGACCGTTTGTATTCTTGGCCCCTCAGGCTGCGGCAAAAGCAGTTTATTGCGTGTCATCGCAGGCTTTGAACCAATCGACGCAGGCACGATCAGTCTTAATGATGTCGTGCTGTCCTCTGCCTTGCACACCACGGCGCCAGAGTATCGGCAGGTCGGTTTTATGTTTCAGGATTACGCACTATTTCCTCACCTCACTGTTGCAGAAAATATCGGCTTCGGCCTCAAGAAGTTATCTCGTCAAGAGAAAGCACTGCAAATACAAACCATGCTCAAACTGGTGGATCTTGAACCCTATGCAAAGCGGTTTCCGCACGAACTCTCTGGCGGGCAACAGCAGCGAGCCGCGCTTGCGCGTGCACTCGCCCCTCAACCCAAGATTCTTTTATTAGACGAGCCCTTCTCTAACCTCGACGCGGACACCCGCGAACGTTTGATCAGCGAACTACGCATCATCCTTAAACAGACTGGGGTGACCACGTTACTCGTGACCCATAGCCACTCTGAAGCACTTGCTTTAGGTGACCGAATTGAGCGAATGGGATAATGCTAAGATCACTGGCAAACCAGAAGGAGACACAGTATGGAACTATTACAAGGACTTGAAACCCGGCGCAGTATTCGGGGGTTTCAACCAAAGCCTGTATCAGAAGACCTGATTCGTACCGTTTTGAAAGCCGCCGGTCGCAGTGCCTCGTACACCAACACCCAACCCTGGGAAGTTGCGGTCGTGACGGGCCCCAAACGTGATGAGCTCAGCGGGATCTTGTATGAACTGGCGCGTTCAAACACACCCACCAATTACGACGTACTCACCCCCACAAGCTGGCCTGAAGCGCTAGAGACCCGCTCCAAAAATCACGGCTCACGTCGGTTTGCAGCCTTGGGCGTTGGGCGTGGCGATAGCGATCGCAGAAATGAGTTACGACTCAAGAATTTTCAATTTTTTGATGCCCCTTGTGCAATGTTCATGTTCATGGACAGCACCTTAGGCCCCTGGTCGACGCTGGATATGGGAATCTTTTTACAAGGGCTCACCCTGTCGGCCCACGGCGCAGGCTTAGGCTGCTGCCTGCAAGCTTCGCTCGCTGGCTATCCCGATGCCATACGCGACTGCCTGGGCATACCAAACACTAAAAAACTAATCGTTGGCATGTCGATGGGCTATCCTGATCTCGACGCACCACTCAACGCGTACCAAAGCACGCGCATGGAACTCGATGAATTTGTGAAGTGGTATTGAAAAAGACGTAAGGTTCTCTCAGGGACCTTACTTCGGAATCAACCCAACGTCTTTCACAAGACCCGCCACCATCACGCTATCTTGTTGAATCAACTTCATCAACGGGGCTGGGCCCCGTTGAGCTTGAGCTGGCGCTTGCGCCGCCAGGTGCGACAAGCGGTCTTTAAATTCTTGGCTATCAATCAAACTCGACATTGCTTCAACAAGACGAGCAGAAACGGGCGCAGGTAATCCTTTGGGCGCCACCACACCATTCCAGATCGCAAGATCAAACTCAGGCAAACCGCCCTCTTTAAACGTTGGCACCTCGGGCATTTGAGGGAGTCTCGTGGGCGACGACACCGCAATCGCTAAAATCTTTTTATCTTGATGCAAAGGCAGCATCGTGACCGTTTGATCTAACACAACGTCTAAAACACCGGCCATCAAATCCGTTAACGCAGGGCCCGAGCCACGGTATTGAACGAGTTCTCCCTTTGTTTTCGACAGATGTAAAAATAAGGCCTCAGACAAATGCGCTGTCGTACCGGGGCCTCCAGAACCCAGGTTGATTTTTCCAGGCTCTTGGCGCATACGTGCGAGCAATTCAGGCAAGCTTTTCAAGCCGCTTTTATTACTCACAGACAACACCATCGGAACGGTAGCCACCATCCCGACTGCGTCGAGTTCTTTAACCGGATCAACGTTTGCAGTGGGATGAAGATGAGGAATAATCACCAAGGACATATTGGTAAACATCAACGTGTGTCCATCTGCAGGCGACTGCGTTAATCGCTTGAGCGCCACCAATCCACCCGCCCCGACGACATTTTCGACAATTACCGTCTGCTTTAAATCGGCCGTCAGCGATTTAGCCAAGATCCGCGCCAGCGTATCCAAAGTCCCCCCCGGCGCAACGCCCACCAATACGGTGATTGTTTTAGACGGAAAACTCTGCGCCAGTACTGGGCTAGATACAGCCAAGGCAATAAAAGCACTCACGAGTGTACGAAGCATGATTTGTCCTTTGCTTTTTTATTTTTTCAAAAATTCAATCTAATCCCAATCTAGCCTTCAAGCCAAACATTCCAAAGCCTAGGAATTCGATAAGGGATAAAACCTTTTACATTCGAACGTGAAGCCTGCTTGCGCATGAGATCACCAAACTTTAGAAACAGAACCTGTTCATAGACTCTTTCTTGAAATTTTCCGAACGTCTCTTTGCGTTCGTCGAACGTTTCACCCGTCACAAGCTGAGCAAATAACTTATCGAGTATCGGGTCAGGTACAACTTGGTTATTTTGCGGTGACACAACATCTTTTAATGCCGAAAAAGGACCCACTGAGGGTCCAGAACCCTGTCCCGTAAACCATAAATTCCAAGCTTCCTTGTTGCGGCGCTGATTCATGGCCGTCGCCCAATCAAAAACATCAACACGCACTTTCATGCCGATACCTTTGAGTTGTTCGCTGACAATTTGTGCCGCTTTATACATACTTTGATAACTTGAGTTCGTAATAATGACCAACTCCTCACCCTTATAGCCTGCCTCTTTCAGTAACGCCGCTGCTTTTTTTGGGTTATTCACGTTGTAATACTGTTGGCCATTTTTGACGTGATAAGGGTTGCCAGGATATTGCAACCCCGGCTCAAGCGCGAAAGCGCCATCAGTTGAAATCTCCATAATCTCATCCATGTCTAAAGCCATTTGCATGGCTCTACGGATTTTCAAGTCATTGGTCGGTGCACGATGATGATTCACCCAGGCACCATGCAACCAGAAGTTCTTGAGGTCGTACATCACTATATTTTTATTCCCAACGAGTCGTTTGGCCGACTCAGGAGGCAGATCTTCAATAATCTGCAATTGTCCAGATTCAAGTCCGGCAACGCGTGCCCCCGGTTCTTTAACAAATTTAAAATCGACTGTTTCGAACCAAACCTTTTTGTTACCACCGAATCCATCTGAGCCTTTGTAACGTGTATCGGGCCGATAATCGACAAAGCGTTTAAGCCGAATATGACTATCCGGCACCCATTCCACAAACTGCATCGGCCCCGTACCAATCATCTCAAGCTTACCGCCCTCACGGTCTGCTTGTTCAGCCGGAATAATGGCGATCGGCGTCACAAAAGCAGATAGTTCATCCAAAAAAACAGGCTGCCTCTGATTCAGTTTAAGTTCAAAAGTTGCAGCGTCCGGCGTATTCATCTCAATCACCGCAGCTAGCGTCACCTTCGCCAAAGCCATGCGCTTATAACGTTCGAAAGATGCTTTCACATCCGCTGAAGTCATCACCTTGCCATTGTGAAACTTCACTCCAGTGCGAAGCTTGAAGCTATAAGTCAACCCGTCGGGACTTACCTGCCAACTCTCAGCCAGCTCAGGAATCACCGCGTTGGCTTCATCACGCGTGACGAGCTGTTCAAAAATATGCATCGCTACGTTACGCGTCGATATCGCAGTCGTAAAATATGGATCTAGCGTAGGCGGAGGCGCCTCTTGGCCAAAAACCAGTAGAGGTTTAATTGCTTGCGCTTGCGCGAAGTCTGGCATCCCAAATAAGGCCAGACACGTCCCTAAAACAGCCAAATACCGGGCAACGAGCGTCGAATGTATGGTTTTCATTTTGTATTGACCTTAAGTGCTAGAAATGTTTACTTCTGAAAAATCACTTTGAACCACTAGACAACGTCTGTCGCCAGATGAACGACACAATCACCACGCTCTACGCGTCCGAAATGTCGCTTACAAATCACCAGACCATCACCATCAAAATAACAAGGCTCTGGCGGCCGGCCAGGGTTATCCACAAAATGCACGTTGCCGCATAACTGCCCTTGGCGAACCGTGTCACCCAATTCAACTGCAGGTTCAAACAGACCTGCCTCGGGTGCATACACATAGTAGTCGCGACTTTTGATTTCCATTAACCGCGAAGGGCCCGCAAAAGGTCCCAGTGCGCGCGACGCTTCAATAATCCCAGCATGTGCCAACAAATTTTTCAATCCTTGTTCAACAATACGCACGCCCGAACTGGTCACAGAACCGCCACCACCAAATTCACCACCAAGCGCCACGAGATTACGATTCACCGCCGCAACCGAAGACAATCTTGAATCAGGACTATAGGCCCAAATCAAACCGATGGGTGCTCCAAACGCTTTGAGCGCATTGGTTGCCCGCGCATTCAGCTCTGCATCTTGGCTTTGACGCATTGATGCAAAAGGCAAATACTGTAGTGACGAGCCGCCGGAATGCAAGTCATGATGAATATCGGCCATGGGATACAGCACCGTGTCGATGTAATGCGCGATTGCATAGGTCGCGGTGCCGTTTGGATCGCCAGGAAACGAACGGTTCAAGTTTCCTTGATCTATCGGCGAGACGCGCACGCCTGCCATTGCAGCAGGTAGATTGATCGCAGGGATCACAATCACTCGACCTTGAATATCCTGCGGTTGAAGCGTTTGGATCAACTTGCACAGCGCAACTTGCCCTTCATATTCATCGCCGTGATTACCAGCCATCAGAAATGCTGTCGGTCCTTTTCCATTTTTGATCACTGTCAACGGAATAGAAATATTGCCATAGGCAGACCGCGTCACAGAATGCGGCAATTGAAGCCAACCATTCTGCTTGCCCTCTTTTTCGTAATCAACGCGTGTCCAAAGCATGCTGTTACTCATGATGTTTCCTTATCAAGTTCTAGTCTTCGAAAGGTGTGCCTAGATGAAACAAGCAGTCACCGCGTTCAGTTCGGCACATCATCCGCTTGCACAGCGCAATGCCATCTCGTTTAAAGTAGGCAATACTCGGCTCGCGCCATGGGGTATCGTGAAAATGGATCCGACCCGCTGCCTGACCCGCCTTGACCCTATCCCCTAATTCAACCATGGGTTCAAACAGCCCCGAATCGGGTGCGTAGATAAAGTAATCTGCACCACGGACCTGCAGCAATTGCGTGGGCGCTGGGGCATCGACCTGTATCGAAGATCTTAAAATACCAAGATGCTTGAGCGCCCGACGGACTCCGTCAATCGCGACTCGCAAAGCCGAAGGGGTCAACGTGCCACCGCCTCCCAATTCGCTACCAAAATGGACAACGCCCTGACGCCCTGCTGCGGCAGTCAGGGTGCGATCAGCGCCTTGCGGGGTATCCGCGACATAGGCTGCCGGCGCACCCATTAACTTCAAGATCTCAATTGCCTGACTCATTTTCTTTGGATCGCTATGTCTACGGCACAAGGCACTCGGGACATACATCAACGAACTACCGCCTGAATGCAGATCAAACACATAATCGCATTGCGGTAACAATACATGTTCAATGTACCAAGCAATTTGATCCGTGACGGTGCCATTCGGATCACCAGGAAACGAACGATTCAAATTTCCTTCGTCAATCGGCGAGGTACGCATGCCCGCCATCGCAGCAGGAAAATTCGCTGAGGTCAAAAAGATAATACGACCTTGAACATCCTGAGCCTCGAGTGATCTTAAAAGAACACCATGCCCAATTTGACCTTCGTACTCGTCTCCATGGTTACCGGCCATCAACAAAACGGTAGGACCCTCTCCATTTTTGATGCAGGCCACCGGAATGGGAATCCAACCATACGCCGAACGATGCACCGAGTGTGGCAAGCGTAAAAATCCGACTTGCTTGCCCTCAAGATTAAAATCAATTTCTGAACTTATTCTACTCACTGGCTTTGACATAGAGGCTCTCGTAAAAACGGTTTAGATCTTATTAACAA
This sequence comes from Bordetella parapertussis, assembly GCA_943331855.1. Lineage (GTDB taxonomy): Bacteria > Pseudomonadota > Gammaproteobacteria > Burkholderiales > Burkholderiaceae_B > Zwartia > Zwartia parapertussis_H. The sequence goes on along the minus strand of CALQNE010000025.1, from coordinate 14,002 downwards.
CCTGAAAAAACTATTGAGCGATTGGGGCGAGCAAATGGCAGGCCGCTTGATGACCTGGCCGTACCTCTTGCAGCGTCGGCGCTTCCTGCGTGCACCGAGGTAGAGCCTGCGGACATCTTGTATGAAAATGACAGCCCGCTGGCGGGCGACTTGGACTCGGGATCTCGCCACTCAACACGGTCAGCTTCTGGCGTACAGAAGGTCGCGCAATGGGTACCGCTGCCAACAAGGCTTGTGAATAAGGATGTTGGGGCGAACCATACAAAGACGCTTTACTGGCGATTTCAACAATGCGCCCCAAATACATAACCGCCACGCGATCTGCCATATGCTTGACCACACCCAGGTCATGCGCAATAAACAAGTAAGTAAGCCCAAGCTCTTTTTGTAAATCCATCATTAGATTCACAATCTGCGCCTGTATCGATACATCAAGCGCTGAAACTGGCTCATCGGCTACGATAAATTTCGGATTAAGTGCCAGGGCGCGTGCAATCCCAATCCGTTGTCTCTGCCCACCTGAAAATTCATGCGGATACCGGTGGGCATACTCTTTTCGTAAACCCACAACATCGAGCAATTCAGTCACGCGCCTGGCACGCGTTGCTCGGTCACCAATGCGATGAATACGTAACGGCTCTTCGACGATCTGACTCACCGTCATCCGAGGATCAAGCGAGCCATAGGGATCTTGAAAAATAATTTGCATCTGTTGGCGCCGCGTACGCATTTCATCGTCTGAGAGCGTGAGCAACGCTTCACCATTAAAACTGACGCTACCTGAAGTCGCTTGAATCATGCGCAAGATCAAGCGACCCGTTGTGGTTTTTCCACAGCCGCTTTCGCCGACCAAGCCGAACGTTTCACCTGGCGCGATGTCAAAATCAACGCCGTCTACGGCGCGTATTTGAGTGACGGTACGGTTAAAGAGCCCTCCCGTTGGCATCAGAAAATGCTTTGTCAGGCCCTTCACGCTGACCAAGGCTTTAGTCATTACTTTGATATCCAGTTAAGGCCAAGCAAGCTGCGCGATGTGTGACCCCAAGCTCGGTATATCGGGGGCTATGTTTCGCGCACTGCACGCGCGCGTCCGGACAGCGAGGATGAAATCGGCAGCCCGAAGGAAGATTTGCCAAACTAGGCACCATGCCCGCGATCGTTTGTAAGCGCACGTAGTCTTGATCCAACGCAGGAATACTGGAAAGCAATAAACGCGTATACGGATGCGCTGGCGCTTCAAATACTTCGATTGCAGCCCCCTCTTCGACAATGCATCCTGCATACATCACGGCGACGCGATCCGCGACCTGGGCAACAACACCTAAATCGTGCGTAATTAAAATCATCGCCATCCCGAGTTCACGCTGCAAGTCTTTCAAGAGCGCGAGTATTTGCGCTTGAATCGTGACATCTAAGGCGGTGGTGGGCTCATCCGCAATCAAAATTTTGGGCCGACAGGCTAGCGCAATTGCAATCATCACACGTTGACGCATTCCGCCGGAAAGCTCATGCGGGTACTGGTCGATTCTTTGGCGGGGATTACTCATTCCAACTCGTTCAAGCAGGTCAAGGGCCCGCTGTCGTGCCGCTTGACGACTTAACCCTTCATGCACTCGAATAGTTTCGGCAATCTGCTCACCGATCTTGATGACAGGATTTAGGGCGGTCATAGGTTCTTGAAAGATCATTGCAATATCTTTGCCGCGAATTTCATTCATTTCAGTATCGCTGCCACGTGCGAGATCCTTACCCTTAAATATAATTTTGCCACTCGCAATACGACCGGTCGGTTTTGGGACTAAACCTAAAATCGATAAGGCCGTCAGACTCTTTCCGCAACCCGACTCACCGACGATCCCTAACACCTCACCCGCAGCAAGCGTCAGATTCACGCCATCGACTGCAACTTGTTCGCGATCGCGCGAGCCGAAGACGACACGCAAGTCTTTCACTTCGAGAATGGGATCAGCCAATTTGCACTCGCAGTCTAGGATCTAATACGTCTCGCAAACCATCGCCAAGCAGATTCAAACCTAAACAGGTTAATGCCACAGCCAAACCCGGAAAAAAACAAATATAAGACGCCTCGCGCAGATAGTCTTTACCTTCTGCAATCATATTGCCCCAGGTTGGCGTGGGCGGAGGCGGCCCAACTCCCAAGAAACTCAAGATTGACTCAGCCAGGATGGCATAAGCGAAGATAAAGGTGAGCTGCACAATTAAAGGTGCCATGCTATTAGGCAACACATGACGCCAGATAATCCAACTGTCTCGCGCCCCGCAGGCCTTTGCCGCCTGCACATAGTCCGTTTCGCGCACAACCAGTACCGTTGAGCGAACAATCCGCGCGGTCCGCGGCGTATACACCACCGACAGTGCTATGACGGCATTCATCGCCGAGGGGCCTAAAGCTGCCGCAATCGCAATCGCCAACAGAATGGCGGGAAATGCCATCAAGGCATCCATCAAACGCATTAAGGGGCTATCCAGTCGTCTGAAATACCCTGCTGTCACCCCAATTGCGGTCCCAATGATTCCCGTTACTAATGCAACAGCAAAACCAATTGACAGTGACAGCCTTGCACCGTGTACCAAGCGACTATAAATGTCTCGTCCATAGTTATCAGTTCCTAGCGGATAGGGCCAATCAGGCGATTTAAAGCGCAAACGCACCTGCATTTTCTCGGGTGATCTAAGTTCGATCAGATCAGCAAAAATCGCCAATAAGATCATCAGCAACAAGATCGTTGCTCCGGTCAGGAATAAGCGATGGCGCAACAGCTGACGCCACAAGGGCGCTGGAGCCGCACCTAAAGCAGGCAATGCGTTTGCAAGGCTCAGACTTTCAGGCGACTCAATGCTTGCCATACTTCACTCGCGGATCGACAACGGCATACAACAGATCAACCGCTAAATTCAATAGCACTAACACTGCCGCCGTGACCAGTAGACCACCCTGTATTAAAGGATAGTCACGACCAAAAACTGCATTTGCCAATAAGCGTCCCATGCCCGGTAACGAATACACCGTTTCAATCACGACTGAACCCGATAACAGCAAACCAAAGCTAATACCGATCACTGTAATCACCGGGATCAATACATTTTTAAAAGCGTGCTTGCCAACAACCAACCACACAGGCAAGCCTTTGGCACGGGCCGTACGCACATAATCTTGTTGCAACACCTCTAGCATCGTCGCTCGGGTGATGCGCGACAACAAACCCACTTGCAGCAAGGCCAACGAAAACGCGGGCAGAATCAAACATTTGAGCCAACCAATCGGATCGTCGGCAAAGAGCACATACCCGCCGGCGGGCAGCCAATCGAGCATGACGCCGAACAAGACAATTAACATCAGACTTAACCAAAAGTTAGGAATCGATACGCCAAGTAAAGAAAACGTTAATAAGGCATGATCGATCCAGGTATTAGCGTACACAGCAGATAAGACGCCACAGGGCACGCCCAACGCAATGGTCAACACTAGGGCAGAACCTGCCAAGGCTAACGTCACCGGAACCCGCTCAGCAATCGCTTGTGTCACAGGGCGATTTAATAGAATTGAATCGCCTAAATCACCCCGGGCTAACGCTAGATACCAATCCATCAGTCTCAATAAAAATGGTCGATTCAGGCCAAGTTGCTCACGGATCTGAGACAGTTCAAGGTCCGTTGCACTCTGCCCCGCAATCAGTAGCGCTGGATCACCAGGCACCATCTCCATGATTAGCGCCGAAATCAAACTCACCAGCAATAAAACCGGCAAGGCGATCAAAATACGGCGAAGCATGAATTCGACCATAAATGTTGAGATTCTCTAGCTCGAAAAGGTCGGTTCAGATTAGCACAGGCCCTTACGAATCACGCTTCGCTGCAACGCAGCAATCGTCATTCAAATCAATCTTCGTGCCGCGTGTAATATTGACTCACTCAATCCGTCGTCCTCTAATAGAGACCCTGACCCCGTGACTCAACCACTGATACTCTCGACTCAACCACTTGATCTATACGCCGAACAAACTTTTGCGCGCTTTGGTCAATTCAAAATTGCTGCAGAGCCAACGCTTGAAGGCTTAATGCGTGAGATTGCGCCGGCGATTGCGCTTGTCGTTCGGGGGCAAGTGCAAATTACGGCAGCGCTGATGGATGCCGCCCCAAACCTGAGAGTAATCGGTCGGACCGGAGTCGGTTATGACACCGTTGATATCGACGCAGCAACTGCGCGAGGTATCGCAGTGGTCTACACGCCAGGCGCAGGTGCGCGTGCTGTTGCCGAAGCCGCCTTTGCCTTTATGCTCGCCTTATGCAAAATGATTGCACACTGGGATCACGAAACAAAAAAAGGCAATTGGCAAGCACGCATCGCCTCACAAGGCACCGATCTTGATCAAAAAACGCTCGGTATTATTGGCTTAGGTCGCATTGGTCAAATTGTGGCGAAGATGGCCAAGCCGTTTGAAATGAATGTCGTGGCCTACGATCCTTATCTTGATCCAGCGGTGGCACGTGCGCTCGATGTCAAACTAATCGACCTTGATACGCTAATGTCACAAGCAGATTTTGTCACACTGCACTGTCCGCAAAACGATGAGACCATGGGCTTGATCAATCGAACCCGCTTGAAACAAATGAAACCTGGCGCATTTTTAATTAACTTGGCGCGTGGTGGGGTCATTGAGAGCCTTGATCCTATCTACGAGATGCTCGTGAGCGGACACCTGCGAGGCGCCGCACTCGATGTCTTTTTGGTCGAGCCGCCAGATCATACGCATCCCATCTTCGGTTTACAAAACTGTCTTGTATCCCCGCATGCAATGGCCACCAGCGAAGGCGCCATGCGGCGCATCTATGAATCTATGGCCAACGACATGACTGCGATCTTGGCTGGTAACACTCCAAATTATGTCGTCAACCCAGAAGTGCTCAGGAGCTCAACAACATGAAGATCAAACTCATTTTCTTTTGCATGACACTTTGCTTTGGCTTAAACGGGTATGCGCAAACGAACAAGTGGCCTGACAAGTCCATCAACATGATTGTGGGCTTCCCGGCAGGCGGGCCGACCGATTTAGCGGCACGCACACTTGCGCCCGCCATGCAGGCCTCGCTGGGACAAACCATCATCGTTGAAAACAAGCCCGGTGCGACGGGTACGATTGCGGCCGCACAAATCAAACGTTCGGCGCCAGACGGCTATACCTTATTCGTTTCTTCGATTGGCACGTTTGTCGTCGCGCCCCATCTAATCAAATCTGTGGCCTACGATCCAATTGCCGATTTCGATTACATCAGTTTGCCGTTTCAAGCGCCAAACGTCTTGGTGACTGGCCCTGCACGCTCCGAACGCACGGTCGCTGAAGTTTTAGCTGCGCTAAAAAATAATCCAAATAAATTGACCTTTGCGAGCTCTGGCGTAGGCGCCTCAGATCACTTATCGGCCGAACTTCTATGGCAACAGACTAATACAACAGGCATTCATGTTCCGTACAAAGGTGGCGCGCCTGCATTACAGGACACGCTGGGTGGTCAAGTTGATTTCTTCATGACAAACATTAACGCGGTCTTGCCCCAAATTCGTGCTGGAAAACTTTATCCCATTGCGATCACGGCCGACAAACGCTCGCCGACTTTACCCGATGTTCCGACATTTAGCGAAGCGGGTGTTCAGGGAATGGAAGTCTATGGCTGGCAAGGGTTGACCGCAGCGAAAGGCTTGCCCCTCGACGTCAAAAAGAAACTCAGCGATGCTGCCATTCAAGCCATGCAAGATCCTGCAACGGTTAAAAAGCTGCAAGATCTTGGTATTACGATTGTCGCCAACACACCCGAAGAATTTACGAGGTTTGTGGTGATTGAAAATCAACGCTGGAAAAACCTAATCACCACACGCAAAATCAGTGTTGACTAAGAAGATTACAACGTTGGATAGTCGGTGTACCCTTTTGCGTCGCCACCGTAAAATGTTTTACGGTCATAAGGTGTCAACGGCGCATTGAGCTCAAAGCGTTTCGGTAAATCTGGATTAGAAATAAAGAAACGCCCAAACGCGATTGCATCAGCTTGACCACTGGCCACCACAGCTTCAGCATCATCGCGACCATAACCACCCGCAGACAAGACCTTGCCCTCAAACATCGGGCCAAACAATTTTGAAGTGCTGGGTTGATCAACCGCCATCTTGTCGGTGCCACCCGCCATGGTTGAACGCGGCTCGATCAAATGCAAGAATGCCAAATTCAGTGCACGAAGCTGATGCACAAGGTAGGTAAACAGCCCTTTGACGTCAGTGTCGGCCATGTCATTAAACGTACCGTAGGGTGACAAACGCACACCCACTCGATCGCTTCCCCACACACCACAGACAGCCTGCAAAACTTCAAGCAGCAAACGGCTTCGGTTTTCAATCGTTCCACCATATGCATCCGTGCGTTTGTTTGAGCCGTTATGCAAAAACTGATCTAGCAAGTAACCATTGGCGCCATGTACTTCAACACCATCAAATCCGGCAAGTTTTGCCTGTTGGGCTGCATGCACGTAATCTTGAATGAGCCCTGGGATTTCATCCAACGCCAAGGCCCGTGGTGTTTCAAAAGCTTCAAGCCCCCAAGACGCTGTATAGACTTTACCGCTTGGTGCAATCGCCGAAGGTGCGACCGGTAGCCCCTGTTCAGGGTGTAAGGAAGTATGGGAAATACGACCCACATGCCAAAGCTGGCAGATAATTTTTCCGCCTGCAGCATGCACAGCATCGGTCACCTTAAGCCAACCCTGCACCTGTTCATCGCTGTAAATCCCAGGCGTAGCGGGATAGCCTTTTGCCAACGTTGAAATCTGCGCTGCCTCAGAAATGATCAAACCAGCGCTCGCACGCTGAGCGTAGTACTGAGCCGCTAACGGGCCGGGCACATCACCGGCGCCAGCGCGCATGCGCGTCAACGGCGCCATCACCACACGATTGCTTAAAGCAATCGCACCAAAAGCTTCTTTCGTTAAGAGTTTCATGCTGCATAGTCAATAGATGATCGGACTACGAGTTTACCCTAGCGTCCAAAACTCACTTAGGGGGTAGAGTGGACTGAACCGCTCACGGACGGCCTTCCGATGATCAACTAAAGGCAACCAATGAAACTTCCAGCACAAACCGAACCCACCTTGTGGGGCGCAGTCGCCGGAGCCGCACTCATCTCGCTAATCGGCTTTGGCTTTGCCAATTGGCAAACAGCGGGTGGCGCTGCAACCCTGGGTAAAGCACAGGCAAACAAAGCTGTCGCGGCAGCTCTCGCCCCGGTCTGTGCCGAAATGTTCAAACGCGATGCGAACTTTGCAGCCAACTTAGTCGAACTTAAAAAGGCCGACGAATGGGCACGCGCTTCTTACATTGAAAAAGGCGGTTGGGGAAAAATGCCTGAGTCAGCCAAAATTGACTCAGAAACCGCTCGCTCTTGCGCAGCGCTTCTGACCAAGGCTTAATCGGCCACCACGCTCCGCTCAGTCAAAAGGCATTGCGCATCTTTGGAGGATGCACAATGCCTTTTTTTAATGTCGATTTTAAAAAAGATTATTTATCTTTGTTCTTGATTCGGGTGTAAACCGTATTTACAACGGTCGCACGAACCGGGTCCGTCAACCCCGAGGCAGGCTTGGGCGTCGACGTATCTTTTTTAGGTTTTTTTGATTCTTTGCTAGATTTCTGTTGACCTTTTGCCACGATAGACTCCTTGAATAAACGATAATAGAGTTTACAGGTCAATCGCTGAGTTTCGCAATGTACGCTCAAATCTCCATTTCTGAAGCTGAGGTGACCATCACAGCCGTTCGCGCACAAGGTGCGGGTGGGCAAAATGTCAATAAAGTTTCAAGTGCCATCCATTTACGCTTCAGTATCCCAACCTCGTCGCTGGCGGCCGACGTCAAAGTACGTCTTTTAGCGCTCAAAGACCATCGAATTACACGCGATGGCGCCATTGTGATTAAGGCCCAAACGCATCGTAGCCAGGATATGAATCGCGCTGAAGCGCTGACCCGCCTCAACGAACTTGTCAACAGCGTGGCACGCCCGCCTAAAACGCGCCACGCGACTAAACCGACCTATGGCTCAAAGCAGCGGCGCCTCGAAGGAAAGCGAAAGCTTTCTGAAACAAAAGCCTTGCGCGGTCGCGCCGAGTTTTAACCGAAGTACACGCTTAATCGAGTGAGATTTGTGCTGCCTTGACAACATCAGCCCACTTGACGCGCTCTTGCGCTAAAAAGTTTACAAACTGCTCTGACGAGCCTGTATTTGGAATCAAACCCATATTTTTAAAGCTCAGGATCACGGCGGGATCTGCGACCAAGGCCGTGAGTGCATCGGATAAACGGATACGAATATCAAGCGGGGTTGCCTTGGGGGACAAGACACCAAACCAGGTATCTGAGTAATAAGCGGGCCAGCCACTTTGTGCGAAGGTTGGCACCTCGGGCAAGGTATCTGAGCGCTGTTCACCCGCTATTGCAAGTGCTTTAATTTTTTTGCCTTGCACCAAGGGCGCAGAGCTGGGCACGCTATCAAAAATCAAATCAATCTGCCCGCCCATCAAATCATTTAACGCGGGTCCACCTCCCTTGTAGGGCACATGCTGCATCTGGATACCCGTCAACATTTTGAATAGCTCACCCGCCATATGGCCCGACGCACCTTGCCCACCTGACCCATAGTTCAAGGGTTTGGCGCTGTTTTTTGCCAAGGCGAGCAAATCAGCCACAGACTGAACAGGCAGATTCGGCGAAACGACTAACAGCACTGGTGCATTGGCCAACATCTTGAGTGGTGCGAGATCTTGCACGGGATCGTACGTCATTTTTTTGTAAAGACTGGGATTGCTGGCGAGCCCAGGAAAACCCATCAAAATGGTATAGCCGTCGGCAGGCGCTTTAGCCACATAGCTCGCCGCAATATTGCCGTTGGCACCAGGCTTATTTTCAACCACAACGCTCGTGCTCAACAACACAGACAGTCTCGGCGCGATTGAGCGCGCCACAATATCTGCCGCTCCACCGGCACTAAAGGCGACAATCAGCGTGATAGGCTGGTTTGGATAGCTAGTCGACTTTTGAGCAAAAGCCTCAGCACCACACACGAACATCATGAGCGATAAAACGCCAACACTAATCTTTTTCATTTGTAATCCTAGAAATTATTCAAGACGATACCATTACGACTGCGCCGTACCATTCGTATGATTTTGATAAAGGTTTCCGTGAGTCCGAAAAATCGCTAAGGTTGGCGTCGGTTTAAACAGGGTTTCTTCTGCAGCTGCATTAACAATCACAGCGGCATCTTCAGCAAGCAAGTAGCGTTGTACAACTAACTGGTCACTGACTTCACGCACACGTTGAACATATTGATTTAACCCGCCCGGATAACGCTCTTCGAGCGACAACCTTGGATCTTGGTGCTGCTCGCGCTCTTGTTTAAGTGAAAAGAATGGTTGATAAGAGCCCGCTAGCCGACAAACAGTCAGCGTTGAAGGTCCATTCGGACGCCCATGTGTACCTAACGGTACAGCCACATCTGGCACCTGAATGCCTCCAATGGGGTTCCCATCAATATCCGTACGGGGCACAAGCACTGTTGCGCCTGGCAGATATTGGGGCGCTAAAAAGACCGACTCGTCTGCTCTGGGCAATCTTAGCGACATCAAGCAGCTTGGCGGCGGTTCGATATCCTTTGAGACCCATTGATGCATCGCGACAAGCTGCGCGCGTAAAGGCGGCGACCAGTCTAACTGCCCATGCAACAATTCGCATTCTCTATGTTTTTCGCGCACATTTAAATGTGCGGCCCCTGCCAGATCGTACATCCGCACTTCGGCCGGTAACGCAATATCAGTCGTGCCGTGGGCACCCGTTCGCGTTAACGATGCTCTGCCACCCATGTAGTCAATATGAAAATGCGCGACAAATATTTTAGGTGGCGACTCACCACGCGCCTTTAACTTGGCAACAACCTCGTCGTAACTGAAAGGCTCTTCATGCACGCCGCGATGTTCAAGATTAGGCGGTGCAGGCGTACTACTAGCGACCGAGGCGGGGCCAGCACCTGAAGCCATTAAAGGTAATTGTCCAGCGGCCCCGCCCACCAGATGAAAACCGTCAACGACTTGTTTGCCATCAACAACATTAAAACCATTTAATAAAAAACTTTTTAAAAACCTTGAAGTCTGCGAATAGCCTGCGGCGTAGATACGATTGACTGCGCCGGAAAGCGGGTTGTCGTGCTGCTGACTATCGCGCAAATAGCGCGCAAGGTCTCGCACGGCCGCAAACCCAGTCGCCTCAATAAATCGTATGCCACCCTCGTCATCAACAAAACAAGGTGGTTCGATCCCTTGCGCGAGCTCCCACTGGGCCGCCAGCGTCATAAAACCCTGCTCTTGCAAAAAACCAATGCCTGCGTCAAGCGACCCAATCATAAGCGGCCGCGCACGCGGACTGTTATAAAACGCGTGACTAATCGGCAAGCCTCGATTAGGAATATCGATCAATAGCGCCCCATTACTTTGTAAAGGATTTTCAGGGGCGATTAAGATGAAGCGAGTTTTGTAGTCGATATTGCCGCGCGCATTGCGCTGCACTTTAGCCAAATCTGGAATCGCCTCTGTTGGACTGAGCTCGCCTAGTGCCTCACCTTCGATTCGAACAAACGGCACCGAACGATACGACCCAAGCGAAGTGATACTTACCGTCTTGAGTGTGGTTATTCTTGAAGATGTAAAAAGCATCGCGAATATCAAAAAGAGTTGAAAAAATATCAGGCTATTTTATTAATGATGTCTGACATACACCGCCTTCACGGAGCTGCATTGATAGCTGATGATACGACTAAGAAAGAGCTTTGTTAACTCATTTGTATCTTAACGAGGTATATTGCTTGAACAATAATACACATACTCAGGAGCCAGCCATGTGGGAAGAAAGCGAACGTTACCCCGATCCTCGCGTCATCTCGTTAGACCCGTCTTTTGACGCCTATCGGCTTGCCTTGGCCTCGGTTGAACGTCTGGCAACTGGCTTTCGCTGGGCTGAGGGCCCGGTGTGGTTTGGCGATGGTCGCTATCTACTCTGGAGCGACATCCCGAATAATCGCATCATGAAATGGGAAGAAGAAACGGGAGTGGTCAGCGTATTTCGCCAGCCCTCGAACTGGGCCAACGGTCATACCCGTGATCGCCAAGGTCGCCTCGTCAGCTGTGAACACGGACGGCGCGTCACGCGCACAGAATACGACGGAACGATTACGGTACTGATGGACTCGTTTCGGGGCAAAAAACTCAATGCACCTAACGATCTAGTCGTAAAGTCAGATGGTTCGATCTGGTTCACTGATCCCCCCTTTGGTAGCTTGGGCAATTACGAAGGGATCAAATCGCCGATCGAACTACCGCACTCTGTGTACCGTATCGATGGCATCACAGGTGTTGCAACGTTGTTGACTGATCAACTGAAAGGCCCAAATGGTTTGTGCTTTTCGCCAGACGAAAGTCTGCTCTATATCATTGAATCGCGCGCGACACCCAATCGTTTGATTCAGGTTTACGACATAGTCGATAACGGCACCAGGATTACCAACGGACGCGTGTTTCTAGATGCGGGTGCTGGCAGCATCGATGGTTTACGTGCGGACATCGATGGCAATCTCTGGTGTGGTTGGGGCATGGGTACGCCAGAACTTGATGGCGTGATGGTTGTCTCGCCCTCAGGCAAAATAATTGGTCGTATCGCGTTACCAGAACGCTGCGCCAATCTGTGCTTTGGTGGGTTGAAGCGTAATCGCTTGTTCATGGCCTCGTCACATTCAATCTATTCGTTATATGTGAATACCCAAGGCGCACTTGGGGGGTGATTCGCAAGGCCTATTAGCCATGGATAACCCTCGTAGACGCTGCACGCAGTACCGACTACTTTGGTCGCAGAATATTTTGAACGGAAAAACAATGAAAAAAATTCTCATATTCGCAATGTCGATACTCGTGATTGGGACAGTACCCAATGCTAGCTGGTCACAGTCGTATCCCAATCGGTCAATTAAGATGATTGTTCCCTTTCCTCCTGCGGGCGCCGCTGACGTGACGGCTCGCATTGTGGCAAAGGCCTTGTCTGAAGATCTTGGGCAGCCGATTATTATCGATAATCGAGGTGGTGCAGACGGTGCGATTGCAGGCGTAGCCGCGATCAATTCGTTGCCTGACGGCTACACCCTGCTGTTTGCCACCACGACCGGCATGAATGCTGCGCCGACAATGCGTAAAATCCCGCCGTATGATCCTTTGACTGCCCTCACCCCGATCTCGTTAGTCGGAAAGTTCGGTTTTTTTCTGATGATTAACGCCGAGGTGCCTGCAAAGAACATGACAGAGTTTCTTGCCTACGTTCGCGCGAATCCAGGCAAAGTGAACTATGCCAGTGGCAACGGCACGAGCATCATTACGACAGCACAATTTGCACTAGAAACGAAACTGGATATGGTTCATATTCCCTACAAAGGGGATGCACCAGCAACTACGGATTTGATTGCTGGGCGAGTTCAAATGCTGATTGGCACACCAGGCGGCGCCCTGCAACAGGTTGAAGAGGGCCGCGTGCGAGTCTTGATGACCTTATTGCCAAACCGAAGTCCTCTGGCGCCGACTGCGCCAACTGCACAAGAAGTTGGTATCAAAAATATGTCGATTAGCCCTTGGGGTGGCCTATACGGACCCGTTGGGATATCAACAGAGGTGGTGAATCGCGTGGCGCTCGCCATGAAAAACGTTGCGGCACGCAAAGATGTACGCGAGCAACTTGGGACGATTGCCTTTGAGCTTCAGAGCTCTACGCCCGCCGAGATGGATCAATTCAATAAAGATCAGCTTGCAACTTGGCGCAAGACTGCTGACGCGATCAATCTAGAGCGGAATTAAGACGCCACTGTTGCGATGACCTTCGCAACCGTAGCCATTGGCTTCAACGCTTGAACACCCTTTGCCCACATCTCCTAGGGGATCGTTAGGTCTTGATGGGTGCTCAGTCGTTAAGCCCAGTCTGGTTCTTTCCAAACTACGTTATCGTCGATTGGCCAGACCGGTCTAGGCAAAGCTTTAAACGTTAAACGCTTTAAATTAGGTGTGGTTAAACCGGGGCTGTCGACATCAATAATTTGTTCATCAGAAAAGAACTCATCAAACCCAGCGCGATAGTGACCGCGACTTTTAACGATGAGGCATTGAATCTTTGCGATGTCGATGCCATGCATTTCAAGCATGACAGGCTCGGCTAACTGACGACGCAGAGTGCCAACGACGACCCGCAAGCCAGAATCAACTAGCTCGAGCAAGGCGCTCGGTCCGAGTGAAAATTTACGATCTTTCATGATGCCGCGTCGACCAGTTTGAAAGCCGTCACGCAAACAAATGATTTTTGCTCGCGCAGAAAAACGTTTTGAATGCTCGTGTTCGGTTGCGTTGAATACCGCCTCAAACGTTGCACCTTCACCCAGCGTATGCGCTTGGGCAGCTAACTCGGGGGCAATAAATACCCCAAGCACCACACCTCGAATCTGCGCCTCGTGAAACGCCTGCAGCATCCACGCAGTACTGCCCCGCCCGCCACCGCCTGGATTGTCAGCCACATCGGCAAATAACATCGGCGCTTTACCCGCGCGGGCAAGTTTGACCGCCTGCTCAACCTCAACGGTATCTGCAACGTAGCGTGCACGATCGGCCCACGCCGCACGTGCGACAGTTAACGCAGCAGCACGAGCTGCAGCCAAGTCTCCGCGCGAGGTCACCGTGATCGTCATCCCGCACTTAGGCACATCTGCAAACACAAAACCACCCGCCACCGAAACGTTTGCAATCGGCCCTTCTGAGGGCTTTTGCATCAGCGAATAAGCAAGCTTCACCAAATCGGCGTAGGGGCCACGCGCAGACAGCAAGGTCACTGAAGGCGGTGTAATCGGCATGCGGATAAAAGCTTTTACCGT
>CALQNE010000024.1 GCA_943331855.1 Bordetella parapertussis | reverse complement strand
CGTGCGCGCTCTTCGGGAGCGGCATCAATCTGTGCGTAGCCCTTTGCTTCGCCACCAAACTTTTGCGACAACACTGTTGTGATTGCCGCTGTCAGTGTGGTTTTACCGTGGTCAACGTGACCAATCGTGCCTACGTTGACGTGTGGTTTGGTTCGTTCGAATTTGCCTTTTGCCATGACGGGCTCCTGACCTAGATTGACGCTATTGAATGAGATAAAAAACGATACTTCCGTCGCCTGCTTAAACCTTACTGGTGCCCATGACGCGGATCGAACGCGTGACCTCTCCCTTACCAAGGGAGTGCTCTACCACTGAGCCACATGGGCGCATTCGCCGGGCTCGCACCCCACGAAGGACTAATCTGTACTTTTCAACTACTGCACTTCGTACTACATAAACAAACCGCTGGAGCGGGTGAAGGGAATCGAACCCTCGTCGTAAGCTTGGAAGGCTTCTGCTCTACCATTGAGCTACACCCGCCCGACTCGAACTTTTAATCCCTAGAGCACGCTTTCTTGGTGGAGAAGGTTGGATTCGAACCAACGTAGGCGCAAGGCCAACAGATTTACAGTCTGCCCCCTTTAACCACTCGGGCACCTCTCCACAAGAGAACCGACGATTATGAGGGAGTTTTTACTCATTGTCAAGTTGACTGCGTGATTACAAATGAGCGTTAAGCGTGTGATATGGCTAAAGTTCTTATTCTAAAAGGTGCTTATTCAGCCTTCACGCCCGCAGCTTTAACAACCGCCGACCAGGCTGCGATTTCCTGAGCCACTTTGCCACTAAAGTCTTTGCGATCACTCGCTACAACTTGAGAACCACCTTGATTAACTTTGGCTATCGCTGTTTTGGTGTTCATAGCTTGTTGCACTGCCTTCAAAAGGTATTCGATCCTGTCCGTCGGGGTCGCCTTTGGAACAAATAGTCCGTACCAGTCCGCAACTTGCATCCCTTTTATCCCCAGACTTTCAAGGGTTGGCGTGCCAGCAAAAATACCAATCAAGTCAGAATTGGTTGCCGCCAACACTCTAAGCTTGCCCGACGACACCAAGCTTTCAACAGAGGAGGGGGAGGTCACCAGCATGTCGACCTGGCCCCCTAACAAATCTGTCGTCGCCGGGCCCGCACCGCGATAAGGAATATGCGTGAGTTGTACGTCAACCTGTCTGGATAGTCGCACCGTCGTCAAGTGCGAAAGCGTCCCATTACCTGGTGTCGCAAAGTTAATCGCGGCGGGACGCGCTTTAGCCGCTGCCAGATAGTCCGTCAAGGTTTGATAGGGGCTCTGTGCGCGCACAATAAACACGACCGATGAGTTCGTGAGCTGAGAAAGAGGCTCGAAGTCAGTCTGGGGAACAAAGCCCGCGTTTTCGTACATCACGGGATTTACGGCAATGATGCTCGTTTGCGACATGAGCAACGTGTAGCCATCAGCCTTCGAGCGCGCCGCATAGGCGGTGCCAAGATTGCCGCCTGCACCGGCTTTATTTTCGACGACAACGGGTTGGCCCACAATCGGCGCGAGTTCTGCCGCTAACAATCGGGCAAGACTGTCATTGCCACCACCGGGCGGAAAGGGTGAAATGATCGTGAAGGCTTGTTTTGGAAAGTCCGCCAGGGGGGCCAATACTTGGCTAGTCGCAGAGCCGACGCAGAATAACCATGTTGTACCAATTAATACCCGCTTCAAATCCATCAGAAAAAATCGTTTCAAGCTCATGCGTTGCTCCTTTTTGTGCTGGTTTTATTAATGAGGCAATCGGTAGCTGCTTCGCTCTTGTTCGTCAATTTGGTTGAGCAAATTGACTTCCCAATCTAAATAACGTTGTGCGGCCGCGCGATTTCCATCGTGTCGGTCATGAACAAAAAATAGATAATCAATGCTGTCTTGATCCGTCGGCAGATCAGGCGTTGCGACAACGTTCAGCCCCGCCGCTTGCCAGGTTATTGCGCTATCCATATTGATTTGTATCTGTGCCGCGCCGGCTTGTTCAAGCTCAAGTGCTGCAAGATGCGCAACCATCGCATCGTCCGCAATTAACACCGTACGTGCGCCGCTTAGTGCTGGTACTCGGTGTAGTTGTGGTCGTATCGACCAAACCGAATTCTGTATGTGCGCCTGACGATATTTAGTGCTTGCTCGCACGTCGATGACTCGCGCGCCCTGCGCTTGCGCCACCTTTAGTTGTTCGGCGGAAATGGCTGCGAACCGTGTAGCGAGCGTATCTTGATGGGCGCTTTTTTGCTTCAGCGCAGGCGTCCACTGATGTGTAAACGCATCTGTTAAAACTGCAACCTCCCAACCCATCATCGCCAACCAGGAGGCCATCGCAGGGGCTCGAACACCTTCGTCGTCGAACATGACGAGCCGGGCTCCGCGTACACCAACAAATTGATCGGTTGCCTGTACGAGCTGACCACCGGGTGTGTTTTGTGCATGGAGTACCGTGCCGCTTGAAAACTCTTCTGGCGATCGCACGTCACACAAAAAGGTTGTGCGTGTGCTGTCACTTAACCACGACTCAACCGTGACGCCATTTACAAATGCAACCTGGTGTTTTTGAGCAAGCGCCTTCGCACGCGTTTGTTGCGAAGACAAGTTTTGTGGATTAACTTGCTCTGGGTATTTGCGGGTTGCGCCATGATCAAGCTGTAGATCAGCCAAATACCAACCCTGGGTACCATTTTCGAGTGCCAGAATTTTATTTTTTATGCCAAGATTGATCAGTGTTTGGGCGCCAATAATACTGCGGGTGCGCCCCGCGCAATTAATCACGATCGTAGTTTCTGGTCGAACAACCAGCTCATCAATACGCAAGGCAAGTTCACCGTTCGGACAACAGGTCGCGGTAGGGATGCTCATTTTTCGGTATTCGGTAAATGGGCGTCCATCGAGAATAATGAGGTCTTCTTGATCTGTTATTTTTTTATTGAGCGCTTGCGCTGAAATACGCGGCGTGTTGAACGCGTGTTCGGCCAACTCACCAAATGCCTTGCTCGGCAAATTCACGCCGGCAAATACTTCATAGCCTGCGTTCTTCCAAGCGGGAATACCGCCCTCTAACAAATGAATGTTTGTAAAGCCGCAGTCCTCAAGTCGTTGCGCAGCCCGCTCGGTGAGAAGATTCTCATCATCGCCCACGAGCACTAAACGCACATTTTTGCGAGGAACCAACCGTTGTACTTCGCTCTCGAGTTTGCTGTACGGTGCAGACACCACATAGAAGAGATGTTCTTCGCCATATTGACCATGCTCGCGCACATCAATTAACGCAATTTCTTGTTTGTCATGCAACCATTGCTTTAATGCTTTAGGCGCAACATACTTATAGGTCTTTGTCGTCATGGTTCACTACCTCAGGCGTCTATTTCTTCTTTTAGATTTAACTTTTCAATTAATGCCGAACAATGATCCCAGCCATGAAAATCAATGATCAATTGCCCTCGACCTTTGCTAGCAACCTTCAGCGTCACTTTGGTTCCAAGCTGGTCGGATAATGCTTCTTCAAGGCGAATCACATCGCGTGATATCCCTTTTACTTGAGCCGCCGTTTTATTAATAGGCTCTTTTGTTGTGCGGGTAACAAGTGCCTCGGCATCACGCACAGACAATCTTTTGGCAATGATTTGATTCGCCAATTGGATTTGAACCGCAGCATCAACCGCCAACAACGCGCGTGCATGGCCCATATCAATATCACCTGCCAAAAGCATGGTTTGCACGGGGGCCGCCAAATTAAGCAGACGTAACAAATTGCTTGTTGCAGAGCGTGAGCGTCCGATCGCGGTCGCCGCTTGTTCGTGCGTTAAACCAAACTCGTCGATCAGCCTTTTAACGCCCTGTGCTTCTTCAAGAGGGTTCAGATCCTCGCGCTGAATATTTTCGATTAAGGCCATTGCTGCGGCATGCTCATCCGCAACATCCTTCACCAAAACGGGTACTTCGTTTAAGCCAGCTAATTGCGCTGCGCGAAAGCGCCGTTCACCAGCGATAATTTCATACTGGCCTTTTGCTGCATTAATTGGGCGAACCAAAATTGGTTGCATAATGCCTTGCGCACGAATGGATTCGGCCAACTCTGCCAACGCACCTTCGTCCATTCGCGTTCGGGGTTGGTATTTTCCGGCCTGCAGTTGCGACACCAGCAAGGTATTGGGTGTGGTTGTTGCCGGCGTCGCTTGGCCCAACTGGCCTAGACCGGGCGCATCTGCGCCAAGTAATGCATCGAGTCCACGGCCTAAACCCTTAGGTTTTTTACTCACCATCGTGATTCCTTTGTGTAACGTGCGCAGGTCTTACGTTGCGCACCTTCGTTTTATATTTGAGTGGGGCGCGAGCGCTCGATCACTTCGGCGCCAAACGCGATATAGGCTTGGGCGCCACGTGAGCTCGGGTCATACACAACACCAGGCATACCATGGCTTGGTGCCTCAGCAAGTCGAACATTGCGCGGAACAACCGTTTTAAAAACCTTGTCGCCAAAGTGCGCCTCGAGTTGAGCCGAGACTTGTTGTTGAAGCGTGACGCGCGGGTCATACATGACTCGCAACAGACCGATCAGACTGAGCTCGGGGTTAATGTTTCGATGAACGCGCTTAATTGTATTGACCAGGTCTGATAAGCCCTCAAGTGCAAAGTATTCGCACTGCATCGGAATAATGACGCCATGGGCAGAGGCGAGGCCATTCAGGGTTAACAGCGACAGCGTTGGAGGGCAGTCAATCAGTACAAAATCGTACTGAAGCTCGACTTTTGCAAGTGCGTGCTTAAGCTGTAACTCTCGCTCATCCATGCCAACCAAGTCAATTTCAGCGCCAGAAAGCTCGCGATTGGCCGGCAGCACATCATAGCCGCCGCTCTCAGACGAAACGAGTGCTTCTTGTATGGTCGCCTCGCCAATCAGCACTTGATATAAATTATGGGCAAGATTACTTTTATCTATGCCGCTACCCATTGTTGAGTTGCCCTGCGGGTCGAGATCAATGAGCAGCACACGTTGTTTAAGTTTAGCGAGGGCTGCAGCAAGATTAATTGCTGTTGTTGTTTTGCCAACGCCTCCTTTCTGATTGGCGATGCAGAAAACGCGGGCGGCTATCGGAGGGACGGGTATGTTCATTAGGTTCCTTTCCGTTGCATCCAGACCAGACAACGCTGGGCAGAAAGCTCGGGAACAGTCAGAGACTCGACCAGCTGGATCGTCCAGGGCGAGAGGGACTCAAGAGAGGGTATTTCATCGGTTGGGGGCTTGCCTTTCATTGCGACCAGCTCTCCATTACAACAGACGTGTTGACCAGCAAGTTGTGCAAAGTCTTGCAGCGTTGCGAAGGCACGCGAGATCACTACGGTTGCGTCTAGCGGCTCAAGTGTTTCTATACGGGCGTGGCGGGCGGTTAAATTGGGAAGCGTTAAAACACCTGCCATTTGACGAACAAAGGTGGTTTTCTTTTCAACCGCGTCGACACAAATGACCTGTGCCTCGGGGATCATAATTGCAAGAACGACGCCCGGAAGTCCTCCGCCTGAGCCGACATCGATCAGGCGTGACGTGCGACCTGACTGATTAGCGCGGCGGCGTTGAATTGGCGCAATGACAGAGAGACTGTCAAAAATATGCTGGGTCAGCGCCTGTGCGGGGTCTCGAATTGCCGTTAGGTTATAGGTTTTGTTCCAGCGCAACAGTTGCGCGAGGTACTCGAGCAAGGCTGCTTTCTGCGTAGCCGTCGCGATCAACTCGAGCTCATCCAACGCTTGATCAAGCCTGCTGGGTGCTGAAAGCTCTGGAGGGGAAACCGTAGCCACCACCTTATGCGGCCTTGCCATATTGGTAACGCTTGAGATGGATCAGCAATAACGAAATCGCGGCAGGGGTGACGCCCGAGATGCGTGAGGCCTGACCAACGGTTTCTGGTCGATGCGTTTTCAGCTTTTGGCGCACTTCAAAGGAGAGGCTTGTCACGGCACTGAAGTCGAGATCTGGTGGGATCGCGAGTGATTCCTGGGCCTGATGGCGATCAACTTCGTCTTGTTGACGAGTGATATACCCTTCGTACTTAATTTGTGTTTGAACCTGTTCTGCGTCTTCACCTGCGGGTAAGCCTCTCGGTAACTCAACCCCTGGATTTAAAGGCATATTCATCAGCGTTTGGTAAGAAACGTTGGGGCGCTTAAGCAAATCTGATAGTAAGTACTCGCGCTCTATTTCTTTACCTAGCGTTTCAAGCGCCACGACTGGGTCGAGCATCCGTGGATTAATCCAGGTCGAACGCAATCTGGCGATTTCTTGCTCAACGGTTTCACGCTTCTTTAAGAAGTGTGCCCACCGAAAATCATCTACCAGGCCAAACTCTCGCCCTTTTTCAGTCAGGCGCCAATCGGCGTTGTCTTCTCGTAAGCTCAATCGATATTCAGCCCGCGAAGTAAACATCCGGTACGGTTCAGTTACGCCCTTCGTAATCAAGTCGTCGATCAAAACACCCATGTAGGCTTGGTCGCGGCGGAGGATAAATGGACTTTCTTCGCGAGCCGTTCGAGCCGCATTAATCCCAGCAATCAAGCCTTGAGCTGCTGCCTCTTCATACCCCGTTGTACCGTTAATTTGGCCCGCAAAAAATAAACCTCGAATACTTTTGGTTTCAAGCGTTGCTTTTAATTCGCGAGGATCAAAATAGTCATACTCAATGGCGTAACCTGGTCGAACAATATGAGCGTTTTCGAGACCAGCCATTGAGCGGATCAATGCTAATTGAATATCAAATGGCAAACTGGTTGAAACACCATTAGGATAAATCTCGTTCGTTGATAACCCTTCTGGCTCAAGAAAAATCTGGTGTGCGTCTTTATCGGCAAAGCGATGAACCTTATCCTCTATTGAAGGACAATATCTCGGTCCAACGCCTTCAATAACACCGCTATACATCGGAGAGCGATCGAGCCCGCCGCGAATAATTTCATGTGTTTTTGCGTTGGTATGGGTGACCCAGCAAGAAACCTGGCGGGGATGCAGTGCTTGATGACCTAGGTATGAAAAAACCGGTATCGGATCTAAGTCGCCTGGCTGCTCACTTGTTGCCGCATAATTGATAGAGCGCCCATCAATTCGAGGTGGCGTTCCTGTTTTTAATCTACCTTGGGGAAGCTTGAGCTCTCGCAGGCGGTTTCCAAGAGAGGTTGCAGAAGGATCTCCGGCCCGCCCAGCAGAATAGTTTTCTAATCCAATGTGTATTAATCCATTTAGAAACGTACCGGCAGTCAATACGACAGCTTTTGTTCTAAAAGAAATGCCTGACTGTGTCACCGCTGCTACAACACGATCGCCCTCAAGGACTAAATCATCTACCGCCTGTTGAAAAAGCCATAAATTTGGCTGATTTTCTAGTCGGCCACGAATCGCCTGTCTATATAAGACGCGATCTGCTTGCGCGCGGGTCGCCCGGACTGCTGGTCCCTTCGACGCATTCAAGATTCGAAACTGTATTCCCGCCTCATCGGTAGCAATTGCCATTGCGCCACCAAGCGCATCGATTTCTTTGACGAGGTGGCCCTTGCCAATTCCACCAATAGAAGGGTTACATGACATTTGTCCAAGTGTTTCAAGGCTATGTGTTAGCAAAAGTGTTTTTGCTCCACTTCTTGCCGCAGCCAACGCAGCCTCTGTGCCAGCGTGTCCGCCACCGACAACGA
The DNA here is from genome assembly GCA_943331855.1 of Bordetella parapertussis. Classification (GTDB taxonomy): domain Bacteria; phylum Pseudomonadota; class Gammaproteobacteria; order Burkholderiales; family Burkholderiaceae_B; genus Zwartia; species Zwartia parapertussis_H. The sequence continues at coordinate 16,298 of CALQNE010000024.1, read as the reverse complement.
GAACATCAAATACAGTTGGATGATTCATTTTTTGAAATACATTAGATAAGCTTGGGGGATGGATTATAGACCTGTCAATTCTATTTAAGCCAATGTTTCACGTGAAACAGTTAAGGGTGTTAATTGAACGCTGCCCAGTCGCTTACGATGTTCCACGTGAAACAACCTTGTTAATAACTCTGGGGATAACCACGGTACAACCCTTGTATAACTCTGTATTTCCTGGGGATATAACTGGATAAGTACTTCTATGACTCTGTTTTACTAGAATAACTCTGTGGCTAACTCGTTAATATCTTGTGGATAGCGTGTATAAGACACCTATTTCTTTAGCCCGCTCAGCTATGTGCTTCCATCAATTAAACCTAACCTATTGATAATTAATAATATTTGACGTTTTTGCGCTTTACGTCATTGTTTTCCCTGTTCGCTACATATTTTTTTAATGTCTTTCTTTTTTTATCTGCCTCTCAACACCCGCGATCACTCACACGCGCAACAGTACTTTGTTAAAAATGCGTATTATCTTCAGATAACTCAAATCTTCGGTTAATCAACCACTATGCTGATCCATTCAAAGTTGCCTGACGTTGGCGCCACAATTTTCACAACCATGAGCAAGATGGCGCTTGAGCATCGGTCTATTAACTTAGGCCAAGGGTTTCCTGACTTTAATACGGACCAAAAACTACTTTCCCTCGTTTCGCAGGCAATGGGACAAGGCTTTAACCAATATCCAGCCATGGCGGGTGTTTCAGCGTTACGTGAAGTCATTGCCGAAAAGGTTTCTGTCCTTTATGGACGTCGCTATGATCCTGAGACCGAAATCACCATTACCAGTGGAGCAACGCAGGCCATCATGGCAAGCATTCTTGCCAGCGTTGGTACGGGTGACGAAGTCATCGTACTAGAGCCGTGCTATGACTGTTACGTACCCGCTATTCGTCTTGCGGGTGCCACACCGATCAGTGTTCAAATGACACCACCTAGTGCCAGCAATCCTTACTATTGCGTCGACTGGTCTCTAGTAGAAGCAGCAATCACTAAAAAAACAAAACTATTGATTGTTAACTTTCCGCATAACCCAACCGGCGCGGTCATTCAAGAACAAGACCTTGATGCGCTTGAGCGCTTGGCTGTCGCCAACGACCTGATGATCCTTTCTGATGAGGTATATGAACACATCATTTTTGACGGCGTGAAACATTTGAGCTTGGCTATGCGTCCAGCACTGGCTGCCCGTTGTTTTGTGATTTCTTCTTTTGGTAAAACAACGCACACCACGGGCTGGAAAATTGGTTACTGCTGTGCCCCTAAAGCAATGACGACCGAACTTCGAAAGGTGCATCAGTTTATGGTGTTTACCGTTCCATCTCCATTTCAACATGCGCTCGCAAGCTATACCGCAGATTCCTCAACGTATCTTGATCTACCTGCCTTTTATCAAGCTAAACGTGATCACCTCACAACCGGCTTAAAACAAACTCGATTCAAAGTGCTACCAAGCCCAGGCACTTTTTTCTTGCTTGCAGACTACAGTGAAATTTCGGATCAACCCGAGGCCGACTTTGCTATCTGGTTAACCAAAGAATATGGTGTGACTGTTATTCCCGTTTCTGCTTTTTATGCGCAATCAGATGCCCCCACATCTAATCACAACCTCATTCGTTTTTGCTTTGCTAAAGAGCCCGCCACTCTTGATGCTGCACTTGAACGACTGATGAAGGTTTAATTTAAACATGCTTGAGCACAATAAATTTATTTTTTTGCAAAACTGTTTTTTGTCTTTTTGTTGCTAGGCTGTTTTATCTCTTTAATTGTTTTTATATATAACAACTAATGGATAAGAAGGGCTGTGGATAAGTTGTATAACTAGAATTTTCTCTATGTTCCAGTCAACTTAACAGCGTTTTACCTTGTGCATAAACTCTGTTTAACTTTGTGGATTGAGTTGAACAAGTTTTTGTTGTGCCAGAAAAAGCCGACTTGTTCTTTAATCATGCACAGTTTGTTCACAACACCTTAGCCCTTGTTATCCACAACGATATTTTTTGTAACTAAATATTGCACTGATGTGAAGAAACAACATAACGATCAATTTTCTGAATAGATAAAAAAAGGATTGACATGCTGCGTAACAAAACGGCACTAATAACCGGCTCGATCTCTGGACTGGGATATGCCATGGCCCAAGCGTTAGCAGAGCAAAAAGCAAATATTATTTTGCATGGTTTAGAGCCTCTTGAACAAGTACTTGCAGCAGCGACTTTGTTAGAAAAGACCTATGGTGTTCGTGTGATGCATAGTCGAGCAAACCTGACGGTTGTGTCTGAAATTGAAGAGATGATTACCCAAGGGCTTGAGAACTTCGGAACAATCGATATCGTGATTAACAATGCAGTGATCAGAAATTTTGCTGCCGTCGATACCCTTGAAACAGAGAAGTGGGATGAGTCGATCGCCGTTAATCTTTCGTCAGCATTTCATACGGCAAGACTGACTATTCCAGCCATGAAAAAAAGTGGCTGGGGACGGATCATTAATATTTCATCAGTTTATGGATTAACCGCGACAGCAAATCGGATTACTTACATTACGACAAAGACGGCATTGATCGGCTTGACGCGCAGTATTGCAATGGATGTTGCAACAGATGGAATTACGTGCAATGCGCTTTGCCCTGGCACTGTACCGACGCCACCTATTTTGGAGCGCATTGCTGGTTTTGCAAAAAGAGACGGAATCACGCTTGAGCAGGCGGAGAAAGACTATATTTCAACGCGACACCCAACAGGTCGTTTTGTCGCAATGAAAAGCGTTGCAAGCTTTGTTGTATTTTTGTGTAGCGAAGCGGGTAAAGATATTACGGGTTCGGTGTTGCCCGTTGATGGCGGTTGGACAATTGAGTAGTGAAAACGCTACTTACCGATACAGAACCGAGAAAATATTTCACCAAGTAATTCATCAGGCGTCATCCTTCCGGTGATCAAACCTAATTGTTCGTGCGCCAAACGAAGCTCTTCTGCAAAAAGATCTAATACAAGATCTTTTTGTAAAGCATACTCATACGCTTGAGCAAGATGTGCTTGCGCGGCTAACAAGGCATCTACGTGGCGTTGTCGTGCTAACCAGGGTGATTCTTGACTGGGATTCCAACCGGCAAGCTCAAGCAATTTTTTTCGAAGCGTATCAAGACCAAATCCAGTCTTAGCCGAAATGCCCAACATCTGTTCAGGCATTGTTGAGACCGCTTCATGTAAATCCAGCTTATTACACACATGTAGCACGACAGATTGTGGTGCTCGTCGAGCTTGTATTTGTTGATCAAGCGCGCGCGGATTTGTATATGTATCGGTCAAATGCAAAATGACATCGGCTTGTTCAATCGCTACCCAGGTTCGCTCAATACCGATTGCTTCAATTGTGTCAACGGTATCGCGTAAGCCGGCGGTGTCTGTGATCGTAATGGGTACACCATCAAGCAATATGACTTGGCTGACTTTATCGCGCGTTGTTCCAGCAATATCTGTCACGATCGCCAGGTCTTGTCCTGACAGGGCATTTAATAAGCTTGATTTTCCAACGTTTGGTTCCCCCGCTAAAACGACGTTTAAACCCTCTCGTAGAACAACACCCTGACGGGAGGTGGTTAAGATTGTTGAGAGTTCTTGTTGCAGCAGAGTCAGTCTGGTGTGTGCTTGATATTTTTCAAGAAACTCAATTTCTTCTTCAGGAAAATCGAGCGTCGCTTCGACTAATAAACGTAGTTGCACAATCGCCGTTGATAACGTATTGATGCGCCGTGAAAAGTCACCACTCATCGAAACGGCGGCTGCACGTGCGGCAGTTTCAGAAGAGGCGTCAATTAAATCGGCGATTGCCTCGGCTTGTGCAAGGTCGATCTTGTCATTTAAAAAAGCACGCAGGGTAAATTCACCTGGCGTTGCAAGCCGTACGTTAAACGCGGCACCAACAGCCAAACAGCGATTGAGGACCTGTTGTAAGACAGCAGGCCCGCCGTGTCCTTGTAGTTCAAGAATATCTTCACCCGTGTATGACGCGGGCGCTTCAAAATACAAAGCAATCCCCTGATCCAGGGTGTTACCGGCAGCGTCAGGAAAGCGACAGTAGGTCGCCTGGCGCGCGATCAAGGACCTACCTAGCACTGCATAGATAAAAGGCCCCAACTGGGGCCCTGAGATGCGTACAACGCCAATGCCACCCCGACCCGGGGCGGTTGCGATCGCGGCAATCGGCTGCTGATCAGAGTGGGCCATTCAACCGGAGCGGTTAACGCTTGGTTGCGGTCGCAAGATCCGCCATCTTCTTGGTGATGTACCACTGTTGTGCGATCGATAAGATATTGTTGACGCACCAGTAGAGCACCAGGCCAGAGGGGAAAAAGAACATCATCCCACCAAAGACAAGAGGCATAAACATCATGACTTTTGCTTGCACTGGATCGGGAGGCGTTGGGTTCAGACGCATTTGCAAGAACATGGTTGCCATCATGATTGCAGGCAAAATGAAATAAGGGTCACGTACCGCAAGATCATGGACCCAAAGAATCCACGGAGCGCCTCTTAGTTCAACACTAGAACCTAAAACATAATATAAAGAAATAAAGACAGGGATCTGAATCACGATAGGCAAACAACCACCGAGGGGATTGATTTTTTCGGTGCGATACATCTCCATCATTGCGGTATTCAGTTTCTGGCGATCATCACCAAACTTTTCTTTTAACGCTTGCAGGCGTGGCGCAACCATTTTCATTTTTGCCATCGAGCGATAGCTCGCTGCCGACAAGGGATAAAAGGCCGCTTTAATTAAGACGGTTAGCGCAACAATGGTCCAGCCCCAATTGCCTAACAAAGAAAACAACCAGGTCATCAGTGAGAAGACAGGTTTGGCAATAATAGTTAGCAAACCATAATCCACGACAAGCTCTAGGCCGGGCGCCAACGCCTCAAGCGCCGATTGATCTTGCGGCCCGACCCACAACTTAGAGGTGATGGTTAGGTTTGCATTGGCGGCGATGGTTCCAACAGGTTCGATGCTTCGAAGCGCATAGAGGTTCTTTTCAAGCGCAGTCATTTCGTAACTACGCGACTTGCCCTGAGGGGGTACCCATGCAGTCACAAAATAATGTTGAATTAAAGCGAACCAGCCATTGTCAGCCTGTTTAATGTGGCTTGCTTTACGCTTCTCAATTTCTTCGAAAGTGACCTTCTGAAATTTTTCTTGTTCAGAATAAAGTGCAGCACCAAAAAAATTAGCTGGACCGCTCAAGAAGCTGGGTGCGGTACTGGTGCCAGCCGGATCATTACCATCGCGCGTAATTTGTAAATAAACCGAGGGGGAGACAGGTTGGGCAGAAAGGTTTTCAATTTGATGTTGAACATCAATTGCGTATTGACCACGCTTTAGTGTGAAAGTTTTTGTGAGTTTGACGTCGCCTGAGGTGGAAGAAAACTTAATTACCAAGTTTTCGCCAGTTAACTCGCGGGCGTCGGTCTCAAGGACGAAGGGCGCAAGATGCGTGGGGAACATTGCGCCAGCAGGGGCACCAGTGAGCCCGGATTGCACGACATAGGTGCGACCTGCTGCACGCTCTAGTAACGTAAAGGGAATGGCGGGATCTTCAACGGATGGAAATGCGAGTAGATCCGTGCGAACCAGTTGGGCGCCTTGTAAGTCAAACGTTAAAGCGAGAACGTCTGTTTTAAACAAGACTGTTTGTGCGGCAACATTTGTTGTGACAGGCAGACCAGGAACCGTGGCAGAGGCGCTGCCTGTAGGCGTTGTTGCCCCAACAGGCGCTGTGGGCACGCCAGCAGTCGTCGCCGCAGCATTTGGGTCAGTCGCTGCTGCAGTCGGTTTGGTGGCAGCAGGCGGGGCACCGAATAGAGGGGGATTACCTTGATGCACTTGCCAGTTGTTCCACAGCATGAGCAGGGAAAACGAAAAAATCATCAATAGGATGGTGCGACGGATATCCATTCTTGCCTAAATTTATAAAAAAGCTAACGAGCGAAGGCTCGCAGTTTAGCGTTAATCAAGATGACAGCGGTGTGAAGTTGTACCGCGATCAATGTTTTTAGTATTTGTTTCTGAGAAAGAAGAAGGAACGGGATCGTATCCGCCCTGACACCAAGGGTGACACCGGCCAAGACGCTTGAGGGCAAGCCAGAGCCCTTTGATTGAACCCTTAGTCTCGATTGCCTCAATCGCATAACTAGAACAGGTCGGGGTGAAGCGGCAACTTTGACCAAGCCAGGGGCTTAAAAAAAATCGATAAGCACGAATCGGGCCGATGAGGAGCGCTTTTAGCATTGCTCTGCCTTTAGAAAGTGAGCGTTTGCTTCAGTTCGTGCCTCGAGTTTTAATACACTCAGGCTGACTGTATTGATTCGCTTATTTAAACGCACGACATAATCAGCTGGCGGTAAGCTCAGTCGTCGTGACCGAAAGGCCTCGCGAACAACCCGCTTGAGGGCATTGCGTGTCGTGGCATGCTGGGCAAAACGTTTTGCCATGATGAGACCTAGCCGGGCAATTGCCGGCGTGGCGGGACTTTGCTCAGGTGCAGCGTTCACCCGAGCAGTCAAGACGAAATAAGCCCCACGGGCCACGCGGCGACCTGATAAGGCCGCTGTAAATTCAGAGGGACGGTGCAGGCGCGCCGCCGCTGGAAACGTGGCACTCGGCATCAAAACAGGTTTGTCAGAAGTGGGCACGGGGCCCAAATAAGCCAAATTGGCTATTTAGACGGCCAGACGCTTGCGGCCTTTGGCACGACGAGCGTTGATGACCGCACGGCCACCACGAGTTTTCATGCGCACACGAAAGCCGTGAGTACGCTTGCGGCGGGTAACGGAAGGCTGGTAGGTACGTTTCATGATAAATGGCCCAACAAAGAGCGAAAAAGTTTAGGGTAATCCCGAAAAGCCCTCCATTTCATCAAAAAAACTGAAATTAGTCAAATGCTTAGGTCAAACCCAAGCGTAAACGACATGTGAACCTGTGGATAACCTTGGCCTTGACAGGGTAGAATCAGGGTTTACATAGCGAGTCACATGAATCAGTTTTGGCAGTCCTGCGTCTTACATCTAGAGCAGGAGTTTCCTCCCCAGCAAATCAACGCATGGATACGTCCGTTGATACCGCTCGCCTTCGATGAAACACAGGCGTGCTTGCGCTTGTCCGCACCAAACCGATTCAAGCTTGACTGGGTGCGCAAAAACTTTGCGACACAGATCGAAGCCTTTGCAACGAACTGGTACAAAAGACCGGTGCAAGTTTCGTTTGAGTTACCTGTTGCAGACCCAGAGGCTCAGCCTCGCGCGCTTTCTGGCATGGTGCGCGTTGTGTCACCGCCCTCAACAAACGCGCACCACGCATTATTGGCTGACGCGCAAACAACTTCGACACAGTCGACGACCCAATCCGAACAAACAAATGTTTCGAGTGCATCACTTTCTTCGGGCCAGCCGGCCGATGAGCGCTCACGACTTAACGTCGACTTGACCTTTGATAACTTTGTGACAGGCAAGGCCAATCAATTGGCACGCGCCGCAGCGTTACAAGTTGCAGAAAACCCCGGTACTTCATATAACCCGTTATTTTTATACGGCGGTGTTGGCCTGGGTAAAACGCATTTAATTCATGCAATCGGTAACGCGTTATTGTCGGCAGGAAAAGGCGCCCGGGTACGTTATGTGCACGCAGATCAATATGTATCAGATGTGGTCAAGGCCTATCAACGCAAAGCGTTTGATGATTTTAAAAGGTATTACCACTCGCTTGATCTTTTGTTGATTGACGATATTCAGTTTTTTTCGGGCAAAAACCGAACACAAGAAGAGTTTTTTTACGCCTTCGAGGCGATGGTTGCCCAACGCAAGCAGATCATTATTACGAGCGATACCTACCCAAAAGAACTCTCGGGTATTGATACCAGACTTATATCCAGATTTGACTCGGGCTTGACGGTTGCGATCGAGCCGCCAGAGCTTGAGATGCGTGTTGCAATTTTATTGCGTAAAGCCGAGCAAGAAGGCGTGACCTTACCTGAAGATGTCGCCTTCTTTATTGCAAAGCATTTGCGTAGCAACGTAAGAGAGCTCGAAGGCGCGCTTAAAAAAGTTGTTGCGTACGCCCGGTTCCACGGCCGTGAAGTTGCCACAGTAGATATTTGTAAAGACGCGCTCAAAGATTTGTTATCTGCGTCAAGTGGTCAAGTGACGGTTGAAAACATTCAAAAAACCGTTGCCGACTATTACAAGATGAAGGTCGCCGATATGTATTCAAAACGACGACCTGCCAACATTGCAATGCCGCGTCAGGTTGCAATGTACTTAGCTAAAGAGCTGACGCAAAAAAGCTTGCCAGAAATAGGCGATCTGTTTGGTGGGCGCGATCACACTACGGTGTTACACGCAGTCAGAAAAATTACTGACCTTCGCGCGAAGCAAACAGATTTTAACCATACGCTGCATGTGCTTGAACAAACTTTAAAGGGATAATCCATGCAACTTGTCCAGACCCCCCGCGATGCTTTACTAAAACCGCTATCGACCGTCGCCGGAATCGTCGAACGGCGCCATACGTTGCCAATTCTTGCCAACATTTTGGTGCGTAAACAAGCCGAACGCGTCTCATTTATTGCGACGGATCTTGAAGTGCAAATTACGACTCATGCTGATTTTGGTGTGGGTGCTGAAAGCGAGTCTTTAACGGTTGCAGCGCGCAAGCTTTTAGATATTTTGCGTGCACTGCCCGACACAGGCGATGTCAAGTTGTCAACGACCGGTGGCAAGCTAGCCGTTCAAACAGGTAAAAGCCGCTTTTCGTTACAAACCTTGGCGGCAACAGAGTTTCCGACGATGACGCAACCCGAGCGCTGGGATGTTTCGTTGACCTTGCCGCGCAAAACACTCAAACATCTTTTCAATATGGCGCACTTTGCCATGGCGCAACAAGATATTCGCTATTACTTGAATGGGATGTTGATGGTGTTCGAACCGGGTTTGTTGCGTGCGGTCGCCACCGATGGCCATCGCCTTGCGCATAGTTCGACGCCTGTTGACGGCGTGTTGGTCAAACATGAAGTCATTGTCCCAAGAAAAACCGTTCTTGAAATGCAGCGTTTGCTGGATGACTCTGACGAGCCGGTGACGGTTGATGTCGCGCCGGGCCAGATCCGGTTTTCATTTGGCCACGTCGAGTTGGTTTCAAAGTTGGTTGAAGGAAAGTTTCCGGACTTCAACCGAGTGATTCCATCTAATTACACGCGCCATTTTGATGTGTCTCGCGAAATTCTCCAGGGTTGTTTGCAGCGCGCTGCTATTTTGACGACTGATAAATTCCGCAGCGTACGCTTACAGCTTGGCCAGCACCTCTTAAAAATTTCTTCGACCAATGCCGAGCAAGAAGAGGCGCAGGAAGAAATTGACGTTGATTACGAACACGAGGCGTTAGACGTTGGTTTTAACGTCAGCTATTTGCTGGATTTTCTGTCCAACGTCAAAGCCGAAACGATTCGCTGGTCTGTCATGCCCGATGCGAATGCCTCGGCCCTTATTACCTTGCTTGACGACGAGTCGTTTAAGTATGTTGTTATGCCCATGCGGATCTAATCAATAATGTCTGAAAATAAAGCAGTACCTAGCCAAGCTCCTGAAGATATGGATGCGTATGGCGCCGACTCGATCAAAATGCTCAAAGGCCTTGAGGCGGTTCGTAAACGCCCTGGGATGTATATCGGTGACACGTCTGACGGTACCGGTTTGCATCACATGGTGTTCGAAGTGGTGGATAACGCGATTGATGAGTCATTAGCCGGACATTGCGATGACATCGTGGTGACGATTCACAGCGACAACTCAATTTCAGTGACAGATAACGGCCGAGGCATTCCGACTGATATCCATAAGGATGACGAGTTTGCACGAAGTGCGGCTGAAATTGTTTTGACAGAGTTGCATGCTGGCGGCAAGTTTGACCAAAACTCGTACAAAGTTTCTGGTGGTTTGCATGGTGTAGGCGTGTCGTGTGTGAATGCGCTTTCGTCTTGGCTACGCTTAACCATTCGTCGCAATGGCCAAGTGCATCAAATGGAGTTTCGCAAAGGTGAGCGCGTTGCACCGTTGGCGGTTACGGGTCAAACCGATAAGCGCGGCACCGAAGTTCATTTTTTAGCAGACACCGATATTTTTAATAATGTCGAGTATCACTACGAAATTTTATCTAAGCGCCTACGCGAACTCTCGTTTCTGAACAATGGCGTGAAGATTCGCCTGATTGATCAACGCAACGGCAAAGAAGAAAATTTTGCTTTTTCGGGCGGCGTAAAAGGGTTTGTTGAATACATTAACCGCGGCAAAACCGTGTTGCACCCGAATGTATTTTCAGTTAGTACAGAATCAAACGCTGGCGGTACGCTGGTAGGCGTTGAAGTCGCGATGCAATGGAATGATGGGTATAGCGAGCAGGTGCTTGCCTTTACCAATAATATTCCGCAACGTGATGGCGGCACACATATGACAGGATTGCGCGCAGCGATGACGCGAATCTTGAACAAATACATTGGTGACAACGAAATGGCCAAGAAGGCCAAAGTTGAAACCACGGGTGATGATATGCGCGAAGGCTTGACTTGCGTATTATCAGTGAAGGTGCCTGAGCCTAAATTTAGTAGTCAAACAAAAGACAAACTGGTTTCGAGTGAAGTGCGCCCCGCGGTTGAAGAGGCGGTCGCGCGTACGCTTGAAACCTGGTTGCTTGAAAACCCAATCGACGCAAAAGCGTTGTGCGCAAAAGTAGTTGAAGCCGCACGCGCACGTGAGGCAGCGCGTAAAGCGCGCGAAATGACCCGCCGTAAAAGCGTACTTGAAGGTGCTGGCCTGCCTGGCAAACTGGCTGACTGCCAAGAGAAAGATCCAGCGCTCTGCGAACTGTATATCGTCGAGGGTGATTCTGCAGGTGGATCAGCCAAGCAAGGGCGCGATCGTAAATTTCAAGCAATCCTGCCTTTGCGCGGCAAAGTATTAAACGTTGAAAAAGCGCGCTTTGACAAGCTGATCGCAAGCGAACAAATTACGACGCTGATTACGGCACTTGGCACAAGTATTGGCCCTGACTTTAACGTTGATAAGCTTCGTTACCATCGCATCATCATCATGACCGATGCTGACGTTGATGGTGCGCATATTCGTACGTTGCTGTTAACGCTGCTATATCGGCAGATGCCGCAACTCGTTGAGCGTGGCTATATTTATATTGCACAGCCACCGCTCTATAAGATCAAGGCCGGCAAAGACGAACGGTATTTAAAAGACGAAGTTGAAGAGTCAAGTTATATGTTGACGCTGTCGCTGAAAGACGCATCGCTTGTACCGCAAGCGGGTGCTGCGGCAATTTCGGGTGATGCACTGACAGAGCTCGCCAAACAATATGTGATGGCCGATGGCGTGATTGCGCGGCTGAGTCGGTTTATGGATGAGTCGACCTTGTCTGCGATTGTGGGTGGCGCGACCGTTGAGCTTGATACGGATGATTTGGCAAAGGCCTCGGCAATTCGTCTGCAGGCGGCCCTTGAAGATCCGTTGTTGCCCAACCAGGTTGAAGTGACGCCTGAATATCACCAGGGCTCAGAGCGCTATCGTTTAATTGTTCGTCGTAAACACCATGGCAACATTCGTGTCACGGTGCTTGATCCAGACTTTACCGGTGGCGCAGATTACGGCGTGTTGGCGCGTGCTGCTGCAACCTTCCAAGGTTTGGTCGGCAAGGGCGCGATGGTGGCGCGTGGTGAGGGTGACAAACGTAAAGAGTCGATGGTTGCAGATTTTCGTGAAGCGATGCAGTGGTTGCGTGCCGAGGCTGAGCGTAATGTTACCAAGCAGCGCTATAAAGGTTTGGGCGAGATGAACCCGTCGCAACTTTGGGAAACCACGATGGATCCCAAGGTACGTCGCTTGTTGCGTGTTCAGATTGAAGATGCCATTGGTGCAGACCAGATCTTTACGACACTGATGGGTGACCATGTCGAGCCGCGTCGTGCATTTATCGAAACGCACGCGCTGCAGGCGGCGAACTTAGACGTTTAACCGAATGTTAGGGCAGGGATAAAAAGGGCTGCGTGATACAGCCCTTTTTGTTTGGTCTGAATTGCTTATATAAGAGGAACAACATGTTAGATGCGTTGAATAAAAGAATCGTTCAGTTATTGGCGGCACTCATCCTGTTGGGTATGAGCGCGATGACGTATGCGGCGTATCCCGATCGACCGTTGACATTGATTGTTCCTTTTGCTGCCGGAGGCCCGACAGATGTGTTGGCGCGGGTGGTTGCAGAAAGTTTAACCAAGGTACTGGGCCAACCGGTGATTGTTGAAAACACACCAGGTGCCGGCGGAACGGTTGGTGGCACACGGGCTGCGCGTGCATCGGGTGATGGCTACACCATGCTGATCGGCAATGGCGGCACCCTAGCGGTGAATGCCACACTATATAAAAACTTGACCTACGATGTGTTGAAGGACTTTATACCGATTGCCTCAATCGGTGATGCCCCACAAATTATTTCGGCGCGTAAAGATTTTCCGGCAACAGGGCTAGATGAGTTTGCTGCATACCTTAAACAAAACGCGTCCAAATTGAATTTTGGTGCTGCGGGTGTTGGTTCTGGTACTTGGTTAGGAGGTCAGCTGATTAACGTCAGGCTGGGCGTAAAAGTAAATGGCGTGAATTATCGTGGTGCGGGACAAGCAGTGAATGATGTGATGGCGGGCCATATAGACTATATGGTTGAAAGCACGACGACGGCCGTTAGATATGTGAAATCAGGCATGGTCAAGGGTGTTGTCGTGTTGCGACCTAAGCGTATCGCGGCGTTACCTGATGTGCCGTCTGCGGGCGAGTCAGGGTTTCCTGATTTGTTGTACGACATTTGGAACATGATTCTGGTGCCAAAGGGAACACCCCCAGAGGTCGTGAAGAAGCTCAATCAGTCATTACTGTTGGCGTTACAGGCCCCCGAGTTACGCACGCGGTTTGAAGCGGCCGGGATCGAAGATCCATCGCCCGAACAAAAAACGCCAGAGGGTGCGCGCGCGCTGTTGACTAGCGAGGTTGCACGTTGGCGTCCGGTGATTATTGATTTAGGTGCGACCCCCGAATAAAGACGTTAATAAAATATCGCCATGATCACAACGACACTGACAAGCTTTTTTTGCCCGAGTACGATTTATATGGGCGTTGGCACATACGCAAAAATCAGCGATATTTTAGAAACGCTCGCGTGTAAACGTTTGTTTATTGCACTCGATGCTGCCTTATTAAAAAGCGACTTTTACGTCGAGATTCAAGCGCGCTTAAAGTCAGCGGGCGTTGAAACCGCTGTCTTTACAGAAATTGAGCCTGATCCAAGCGCCCACACGGTTGAAAAGGCATTTGCGAGCTGTCAAGCTCATCGAGCAAGCGCTGTACTGGCCATTGGCGGTGGCAGCACCATCGACGTCGCAAAAGCGGTTGGTATTCTTGCAACCAACGGAGGACGCATTCATGACTACGAAGGGATTGATAAATTTAAGCAGCCTCCTCTACCTTTGATTGCAATCCCAACGACCGCCGGAACCGGCTCAGAGGTCTCTGGCTCTTGCGTCATCACAGACACTGAAAAAAATTTAAAGATGTCGATCCGACACGCGGCGCTGAATCCTGCACGCTATGCGATTCTGGATCCTTTGGCGTTACGAACAGTGCCGGCCCATGTTGCCGCGCATTCAGGCATCGATGCCTTTGTGCACGCGTTTGAGTCGTATCTGTCGTTACAGACAAACTTGATGACCGATGCGATTAATTTACAGGCGATTGAATTATTGGCAACGAATATTCGACCGTTTGTTGCCAATCGTGGCAACCTTGATGCGGGCTTAAAGATGCTGTGCGGCTCAGCGCTTGCGGGGATGACGTTTGGACAGACGGGTTTAGGTAATGTGCATTGCATGGCGCGGTTTATCGGTGCACAGTTTCATTTGTCGCACGGCTTATCGAACGCATTGTGCCTGCCGCATGTCGCCCGCTTTAATTTGGTTGCGAACCCAGAAAAATTTGCCCGCGTTGCCATTGCAATGGGGCGACCTGTCCAGCAATGGCCGGTGCTCGATGCCGCCCAAGCGGCCGTCCAAGCCATTGAGGCGATGTGCACGGATTTGTCGATCCCTTCTCGTTTGCGGGATGTAGGCGTAACTGCAGATACGTTCGACGAAATGGCAACGCAATGCGCGCAGGCGAATTACAACCGTTGGAATCCGCGCCACACGACCACAGCAGATTTTCGAGCTTTATTTGAACAAGCTTTTTGAGCTTACCAGGCTGAACCCGCTTCCCAAAGCACCGGCAGATTCTTATCTTTGGCGCGCTTAAGCAAGTCGAGTAACGGAAAAGCACGTTGGCGTAGGCCGACAGGCTGAGAGATTGCGTCGACCGGGCGATCGTCGTCTTCAGTTGGTTTAGGTGCCACGGCAATTGCCTCCTCGAGTTGGGCAATGTTTTGTCCGATGTGCTCGGGCATAAAAACGCCTCGCGTGGGCAGTTCGGTGCCGTCAAGCTTGCCCATGATTCGCAAAAGAGGCTTCGCGTGTTGAGATAGCATCAGAATATCGGCGCCGGCTTTACTACTGAAGGTTACTAGCATGGTCGTTCTCCCTGTCAACAAATCATACACGTGCAGAGGCAATGGTTACACGAGCCTGCAGCCGGGCGCTGGAGCACAGTGCATTTCAGGCTATGATTTGACTCTTCATCCTGTCGTTTTTTAAGCCCATGCTGCCCGAGCAACACCAGACCCTTATTTCTTGTTTGCAGGCCGCCGTGGCCAGCCTTTTGCCTGAGGCTCAGCCGACGATCTTGCTTGAGCGCCCTAAGGTTGCTGCACACGGAGACATCGCAACCAACGTGGCGATGCAGTTGGCGAAGCCAGCCAAGCGCAACCCTCGCGAGCTTGCCCAGGCAATCGTTGATGCCTTGATGGCGAATCCCGTGGCAACACAGCTAGTCGCGGGTGCAGAGCTTGCGGGCCCGGGCTTTATTAATCTGCGCTTGACGCATGCCGCCCGGATCGCTGTGCTTGAGACGATCTCGGCGCAGGGCGAGCACTTTGGTCGCGCGACACGCACCGAGCAAAAGGTGTTGGTTGAGTTTGTGTCGGCCAACCCCACAGGCCCATTACATGTTGGTCATGCCCGGCAGGCGGCCTTGGGTGACGCGCTTTGCCGCTTGTTTGACGCAAGTGGCTTTGCCGTGAGCCGCGAGTTTTATTACAACGATGCCGGCAATCAAATTCATAATCTTGCTATCAGTGTGCAGGCGCGTGGTCGAGGGTTGAGCCCTGACGATGCCGCGTATCCAGCGGATGGCTATAAGGGTGATTACATCCTCGATATCGCGAATGATTTTTTAGCGAAAAAAACCGTGAGTGCAAGCGATGGTGAGCCGGCGTCAGCGAGCGGTGATCTAGAGGATCTCGATAATGTGCGTCGTTTTGCAGTCGCGTATCTCAGGCGCGAGCAAGACGCTGACTTACAGGCTTTTGGTCTGGCCTTTGATCACTACTATCTTGAAAGTTCGCTTTATACCTCTGGGCGCGTCGAGCAAACGGTGACTCAGCTCGTTGCGTCAGGGCATACCTATGAGAGCGATGGCGCGTTATGGTTGCGTACGACAGAGCTCGGCACCGGTGACGATAAAGACCGCGTGATGCGCAAGTCTGAGGGCGGCTATACCTACTTTGTGCCCGATATTGCCTACCATGTCACCAAGTGGCAGCGTGGTTTTACACGCGCAATCAATATTCAGGGTAGCGATCATCATGGCACCGTGGCGCGCGTTCGTGCCGGGCTGCAGGCATTAGATATGGGCATCCCTGTTGATTACCCTGCATATATTTTGCATAAGATGGTTAAGGTGATGCGCGGCGGTATTGAGGTCAAAATTTCAAAACGTGCGGGCAGTTATGTCACCTTGCAGGATCTGATTGAATGGGTTGGGCGCGATGCGGTACGTTTCTTTTTGATTCAGCGCCGCGCAGACACTGAATTCGTCTTTGATGTTGACTTAGCGCGCTCAAAAAGTGAAGAAAACCCGGTGTATTACATTCAATATGCCCACGCGCGGATTTGTTCGATGTTGCAACAGGCTGAGGTCAGCGTCGCCGAACGACAGGCGGCAGAAATCTCTTGTCTCGTCGCACCGACAGAAGTTGCGTTAATGCAGCGGTTGGCAGAGTTTCCG
>CALQNE010000023.1 GCA_943331855.1 Bordetella parapertussis | reverse complement strand
TGACTTGGCCGGGATCTCGATGTAGTCGCTTAGTTGCTTGACGAGATCATCGTCCCAAGCTCGGCTCACATTTGAAAGCATTTCTGCGGTGTCGAGCTTGGGGACGGGTGCGTTCATTTCAGTTCCTGAAAAAAGAAATTGCGACGATTTTATATTGGTGAAATCGATCGATGACGGATGGTCTCATTAAACGTGCGCTTTGACTTTAAGGCGCCAGGCGTGCAAGAGCGGTTCGGTATAGCCACTCGGTTGCACTAAGCCTTTGAATACTAAATCACGTGCCGCACGGTAGGCCGACGAAGACTCAAAATTAGGCGACATTGGTGTGTAGAGTGGGTCGTTCACATTTTGGCCGTCGACGACTTTTGCCATACGTTGCAGTGTTTCGTTGACTTGCGACTCGGTCGCAACGCCGTGCAAGAGCCAATTGGCGATGTGTTGACTTGAGATTCGCAACGTTGCCCGGTCTTCCATCAGACCAATGTTGTGAATATCAGGAACTTTTGAGCAACCAATGCCTTGATCAATCCAGCGTACGACATAACCCAAAATACCTTGTGCGTTGTTATCAAGTTCTTGCTGAATGTCGGTGCTAGACCATTTCGCTTGCGCGACTACCGGCACCTGTAAAATTTCATTTAGTAAGCGATCGATTTCAGCGTCATTGGCAGTTTTTTCAAGATCTTGTTGAATCGATGCGACGTTGACTTGATGGTAGTGCAGCGCGTGCAAGGTTGCCGCAGTCGGAGAGGGGACCCAGGCTGTGTTGGCGCCGGCTTTGGGATGGCCAATTTTCTGTTCAAGCATGGCAGCCATCAAATCGGGCATTGCCCACATGCCTTTGCCGATTTGGGCACGACCGCGCAAGCCGCAGGCTAAGCCGGTCAAGACGTTGCTGCGCTCGTAGGCCGATAGCCAGGCACTTGATTTCATATCACCCTTGCGTAGCATCGGACCTGCTTGCATGGCAGTGTGCATTTCGTCACCGGTGCGATCCAGAAAGCCGGTATTGATAAACGCTACGCGGGCGCGGGCTTCGTGAATACAGGCCTTTAAGTTGGCACTTGTGCGGCGTTCTTCATCCATAATGCCCAGCTTGACGGTATTTGCCGGCAAGCCAAGTATGCCTTCAACGCGTCCAAAGAGTTCGCTAGCAAACGCAACTTCGGCGGGACCATGCATTTTGGGCTTCACGATATAAACCGAACCAGTACGCGAGTTGCCGTACAGATGTTCTTTGCTGCGCTTCAAATCATGCAAGGCGATGGTCACCGTGACGACCGCGTCGAGGATACCTTCAAAAATTTCATTGCCCTGACCATCCAGAATAGCGGGATTGGTCATGAGGTGACCCACGTTACGCAAAAAGAGTAACGAACGTCCGTGCAACGTGACCACGCCATCTTTAGCTTGCTTCGCACCGATGGCAGCCTGATATTTACGATCAGCATTCAGTGTGCGATTAAACGTCTTGCCGTTTTTGGTGACGCTCTCAACGAGCGTGCCCTTTAAGATACCTAGCCAGTTACTGTAGGCTAAGACTTTATCGTCTGCGTCGACGACGGCGACAGAATCTTCAAGATCAAGAATCGTAGAAAGCGCCGATTCAATGACGATGTCATTGACGCCGGCCTGATCATCTTTACCAATGCCTTTGGTGTTGTCGATTTGGATGTCAATATGCAGGCCGTTATTGGCGAGCAGAATGGCTGAAGGAGCGAGCTCGGTACCTTGATAGCCGATGAACTTACTTGCATCCGCTAGGCCAGTTGTGCTGCCATTTTTGAGTGTGACAACCAACTTGCCTGCCTGCACCTGGTAGCGCTGCGCATCGGCATGTGAACCGCTGGCTAGAGCGGCAGACTGATCTAGAAACTGACGGCCAAACGCAATGACACGCGCCCCACGTATTGGGTTGTAGCCCGCGCCATTGGCGGCGGCTTTGGTCGCACCTTCGGTTTCAGGTAATGCATCGGTGCCGTAGAGTGCGTCGTATAACGAACCCCAGCGTGCATTGGCTGCGTTCAGGGCATAGCGAGCGTTTAACACCGGCACAACGAGCTGTGGGCCGGCTTGCAGGGCGAGTTCGGCATCGACATTGGTGGTGGTGATTGTGACGGCCCCAGGGGCAGGTGCGAGGTAGCCGATTGAACTGAGATGGTTGCGGTATGCCGTCATATCCTGGATCGGGCCAGGATGCGCCCGATGCCACTGGTCCATTTCTGTTTGGATACGGTCACGCTCGGCCAGCAAGGCGACATTTTTGGGCGATAAGTCATGTACCAAAGCATCAAAACCTTTCCAGAAGTCTGTGCTGTTGACCCCTGACCCCGGAAGCACACTGTCTTCAATAAAACGGTACAACGAGGTCGCGACTTGAAGACGATGGATTTGAGTGCGTGCAGTCATGCTCGAAAGCCTTGCGTAAAAGAGATGGGTGACAAAATTTGTCTAAACAGCCCAGCCGAATGTCACTTTTCACTGAGCCAGTCGATATTTTACTGACTTATAGCCGGGGTGGCCTTAAATCCACGGATCTGGATGGGGTTTACCCACGAGGTCAGTAGGTCTGAAGGCCGCTGCGAATCAGCTCTAAAGGTAGATTTAAGGCCCAGGCGCCAGCAACTGAAGCCAGAATGGGCGCCAGATTGGCTTGCCGTGATGATTCGTTTGTATTCAGCGCGGGGATTGCCGAAAGCGCGCAGAGCGTCGTGCGCCTGCTGCCCTCTGCCAGGAGGATCTGCTCTGAATCCAGCAACACGGCTCGCTGACCCTTGGCCAGATGTGCTTGAATGATTTCGGCTTGAGGATTCTGGCCAAAAAAAGTGACTGCGCCTTTGCAATATTCAGCAATGGCGACAACGTTGGGGTCATCTGCGTTGAGCACGCCCGTGCCAGTTGGGCAGACTACATCAATTTGCGTTCGGTAGATTTTGACTAAATCTTCTGCGGTTTGAAGATTATGATAAGCCACGCTAGGGCTTTTAAAGACATCGCTGAAGTGAAGGTCGGTGACGATGCCGATGAGACACTTGCTGTAGTCAAGCCCCTGGGTCAAGAGTTGCATCCCATCGTTTTCAACCACTGCCGCCTCAATCTGGCAGTGTAGAAGTAGTCGCTGGGTATCTGACCAATTCGACGACACAGACCCGTTTAATTTGCGGTCATCGACTTGAACACCGTCTAAGTTTGCGAGCCCCGTGCACAAGCCGCTTAGTTTGAGTAAGTGAAACATGAGGCGGGTGATGAGTGTGGTGCCCGTTGCGCCTGTGACCCCGATTAAGGGAAACGTTTTGTAGTTGGCAGGTGGAAACATGTGCTCAATAATGGCTTGGCCAACATTGCGTGATTTGCCCTCGGCGGGCTTGAGGTGCATCAGCAGGCCAGGGCCTGCGTTGACCTCGACGATTGCTCCACCGGTTTCTGCAAGAGGACGAGAGATGTTTTCGGTCACTAAGTCGATACCCGCGACATCTAGCCCCACGGCTTTGGCTGCAAGTGCGGCAATCTCAGCGACATCGGGGTGCACATCATCAGTGCAGTCAAAGGCGACGTTGCCATTGCGTTGAATCAAGACCTCGCATCCGGCAGGGGCAATACTTTGTGCATCAAAGCCTTGACGTTTGAGTTCAAGCCGTGCAGCAGAGTCAATTCGAACGGGATTTAAGGGTTGTTCTTCGCCGCTGCCTCGGCGAGGATCTGAATTAATCTGCAGCGCAATCAATTCGCTGATTGTGTGCGTGCCGTCTCCGACCACGAGTGCAGCTTGGCCTTTTGCAGCTGCCGCGAGTTTGCCCCCCACAATCAGCAGTCGATGTTCGTTGCCGCGTATAAAGCGTTCGACTAAAACGCCCGATCCTTCATCAACCGCGACGGCATAAGCGGACTCGATTTCTTGTTGGGTTTCTAGATTGATAAACACGCCACGTCCGTGGTTGCCATCAACGGGTTTCACCACGACCGGAAGCCCCAGGTCTTGGGCTGCCTGCCAGGCATCTTGCGCGTTTTCAACGGCCCGTCCTTGAGGAATGGGCACGCCGCAGGACTCGAGAATGGACTTGGTTAAATCTTTGTCGCGCGAAATGGTTTCAGCGATCGCGCTCGTTTGATCTGTTTCAGCAGTCCAGATGCGTCGTTGCTGGTTGCCGTAGTCAAACTGAACCAGATTACCCTGATTCAAACGGACCGCGGGAATGTCGCGATCTTCGGCAGCGCGGACCATCGAGGCCGTGCTTGGGCCCAAACATAAATCTTGCGTCAGATCCCTGAGATGCTCTAGTGCTGCCTCGAGATCATAGGGCCGATCTTCGATGGCCGCCATGACCAGATCGCGCCCCGCATACAGTGCTGCACGAGTGACGTCCTCTTGCCAGCCACTAACCACCACCTTGTAGACACCACGCTTTTCGGTTTCGCGCGCACGACCGAAGCCATGGCCGGGTACACCAGCGAGGTCTTGCAACGCCAGAGTGACATGTTCAAGAATGTGGCAAGGCCAAGTCCCGGTTCTGAGGCGCTGTAAAAAACCGCCCCGTACGCCCGGGCTGCAGCGGTGTTCGATCAAACTCGGTAGCCAGTCAACGAGTCTTTCGTAGAGGCCGGGCACGACGTCAGAGGGGCAATCCTCGAGGTCTCCGATATCAATGACTGCCTCAATGGCAGAGTAGTAGGTCCAAATATTGGGTCCACGCAGATAAACGATGCTCTGGATGACCATGTCGCGTTTGTTCATGAGACAGCGTGCTTCATTAGGAATGGCTAGGCGCCTATTATCGCCTACTGTTAGGCGCCGAGTTTAAAGCGAGGTAGAAGCAGACCCTCGGCCATCTCGGCGTAGCACAGATCAACGCTTGCCCCAATCCATGAGCCGTCTGGCTGCGGTCCCTCAAGGTTGCTAACCATAATGGGTCCTTCGTCGAGCCTCACCGTGATGACGTTGTAGGGTGCTGGATAGCCCTCAAGATATTTTCGATGAAAAACGACCCAACTTAAAATAGTGGCTCGTCCCGAAACTTTTGTCCAATTTAGATCTTCTGACAGGCAGGCAGAACAAACTGGACCTGGAGGATACTGAAAAGCCTGACAGTGACCGCAGCGCTGCAGGCACATACTGCGTTGTTGCACGTGATCCCAAAAGGGCTTGTCGTAGAGCCCCATGACTCTTGTGGGCATGACGGGGAGTGTCTGAGATTCGGTCATGTTAGCGTCCGTAAATGATTGACATTGCTTTTCCGGCAACATCTGATGAATAGTGCACGAAGCGGCAGTTATCCACTTGTCGTTTGCCAGCGGTGCCTCGTAATTGTTTAATCGATTCTATTTGATGGTTCCACCCTTGCATGTAGCTGTCGGACAGGTGTCCACCGCTGGTATTGACGGCAAGCGCGCCACCGGGACCGATGCCCTGTTCAGTTAAAAATTTTCCGGCCTCACCGACTGCGCAATAGCCGTAGCCTTCAAGGGCGAGCGGCACGTGCAGTGAAAAACTGTCATAAATCTGGGCGACGTTCATGTCTTTAGGCCCCAGGCCTGCCGCATTAAATACTTGTTCTGCGCACTGCTGTTGGGCGGGCAGATAAAAATTTGTGAGACGTGGTTCTAATACCGTCGCGCCCTTGTTGATATCTGAGCGCCCCAGCGCTTCGATATAGATCGGATTTTTTGAGATTTTTTTAGCCCGCGAAGCTTCGGCAACAATCAGCGCAACTCCGCCGTCATTAATCAGGCAGTAATCAAGCAAGTGTAAAGGTTCGCAAACATAGCGCGAGTTGAGGTAGTCGTCGATGGTGACACGCTCTTGCATGACGGCGTCAGGGTTCAAACTCGACCACGCACGTTGTGCCACGGCAACCTCACCCAGTTGCCGTTCAGTAAAACCGCGTTCGTGTTGGTAGGCGCGAAACATCATCGCGTAAAGGGCACCTTGAGAAGTGAAGCCCCAGGGCGCATGGTAAACGTATGAAAGGAAGCTGGCGGCCCCCATTGCCTCTGGACCGCCATACTGAGTACCCGCAGAGCGCTGATCGTTGCCGTAGACCAGTGCGACCACCTCAGCCATACCGGTTTCGATGGCCATCACCGCTTGCATCACGGCCTGTACAGCATCAGCCTGCCCACCCCAGCGAACATCGAGCCCCAGGACTTCGCCCATGCGTTCGTTGGCTGTGGTCGGTCCCACAATTAAACCGTCGATATCATTACGCTGAAGGCCGGCATCTTTGAGGGCACCCACAAAGGCTTGAGCCCCGTAACCGTATGAGTCGGTCGGACATTCGCCTGCCTTGACACGTTGGTAGTCTTGCCGCCAATTTGTCTGGCCAATGCCAACGATGGCTGCGGCACGTTTAATTGTCATTCTGTTGCCCCTTACATAAGTGATAGGCTGCAATAATTTGCAAAAATTTTAGACCGTTCGTGCGCGACGCCCGACGATTGGGTATTGAGGGTCTACGAACCCGTGCGTCGAAGCATAACCAGGTGGGACGAGTCCATCCACGACCGCTTCATCTTCTGCGGTGATCGTCACTGACATGGCGGCTAGATAATCTTGCCATTGCTCGAGCGTTCTGGGTCCGCCAATGACGCCGTTGATTAATTGATTGTTCAGCGCCCAGGCAATGGCAAATTGAGTGGGGCTCAAGCCCCGTTGTTGAGCGTGCTCTTTTAGTGCGTTGGCCACAGTAAACGATTCGTTTCTAAATTCAGTTTGATGCAGACGGCGATCGCCTCTGCCGGCCCGACTTGTTGCATCGGGTTCGACATTGGGTTGATATTTTCCGGTTAAAACGCCTCGGGCGAGCGGGCTGTAGGCGATGACGCCTAGGCCATAGTGGTCGCAGCAGGGAATGACTTCGGTTTCGATCAGACGTGTCACTGCGCTGTACGGTGGTTGGCAGACAATGGGTTGAGGAATCCCCATTTTTCGAGCCATCTCGACCATGCGAGCGATGCGCCATGAGCGAAAATTAGACACGCCGTAATAGCGAATCTTGCCGAGTTCAATCAGTCGCGCGAACGTCGAGAGCGTTTCTTCCATCGGAGTGGTTTCATCATCACGATGCATGTAGTAGACATCAATCCAATCCGTCGCTAGGCGCTTGAGGCTATTGTCGATCTCGGTCATGAGCCAACGCCGAGAGGTTCCTCTGTCGTTTGGTTCTTTACCAATCGGGTTGGCAACTTTTGTCGCCAACACCCAGCGCGCGCGATCTTGCGCAATCAGACGTCCAACCATGCGCTCGGATTCTCCGCCTACATAGCTGTCTGCCGAGTCAATTGCGTTGTAACCGGCGTCTCGCGTGGCAGCGACTATCTCTCGCGCAACACTTTCGTCGGTTTGGTCGCCAAACAACATTGTGCCTAACCAAAGACGGGGTACACGTAAGCCACTGTGGCCAAGGGGGGCGTAATCGGGAGATTTATTCGTCATGATGCTCTAGTTTATTGTGGGGTAATTTTTTGTAGTTCGATGACTTTTTTCCACCGTGCAATGTCTGTGCGCGTTAATTGCATCATGTGTTCTGGCGAGCCACCGACGGGCGTGGTGCCCTCGTCTTCGAGTCGTGTATAGACCGCTTTTTCTTTTAAAACGGCATTCAGTTCAGTATTGAGATAGGCGACGACTCCAGGTGGGATCCCCTTGGGGCCTGCCAACGCTTTGTTATCGACCACATTAAAGTCCTTTACACCTTGCTCTTCGAAGGTCGCAACGTCGGGCAAGATAGATAGCCGAGTTTGCCCCGCGATGCCAAGTGCCCTGACACGCTTTGACTTTACGTAGGGGGCGGTAAATGTAGATGTACTGAGTAAGAGGTCGACATTGCCGCCAAGTAAATCATTCATGGCAAGTGAAGACCCTTTGTAAGGGACGTGCACCAATTTAATGTCCGCACGGTAGGCAAATTCTTCCATCGACAGATGAGCGATTGAGCCGATCCCCGCTGACCCATGCGTATAGCGGTCGGGATTTTTTTTGGCAGCAGCGATCAGATCGGCTGCGTTCTGAAAAGGCGAATCATTGTGCACGAGCAACACCATTGGGGTTTGGGCCAGCATGATGATGGGTTGCATATCTAATATCGGATCAAACGGCAAGGGTCCCATCGCGGCTTGAATGCAATAACTACTGGACATGTTCAGTAGCGTGTAGCCATCTGGCACTGACTTCATGACATAGTTTGAGCCGACGGTGCCACCAGCACCTGTGCGGTTTTCGATGACAACGGGACTATGGATGCGCTCGGATAGCTTTTGACCGGCAATTCTGGCAATGGCATCGCCCCCGCCACCCGCTGCGAACGGTACGACAAACTTGATGGTTTTGCTTGGAAACTTATCTTGTTGTGCAAGTGCAGGAAAACCAATAAACGCAAGGCCACCAGCCACGGCGGATCTGACAAAAATTCGTCTGTTCATCGGGTTTCCTAGGGGACTTAGTTGGTCGATGGCTCACTATATACCTGAGCGCAGTTCAAATCAGGCCGCCTTTGCAAACTTGGCTAATAAAGGTGTGAGGTCACGGATGTTTTTGATTTTTTCGAGGCTTTCGAGTTTTGCAAACAATGCGGGGATTTCGTTGGCCGGCAGCACGCGCTTGGCACAATCGTTAAATTTCTCCCAGAGCTCGTCGCTTGTCAGAGGATAGTCGCCACCGCGTCCGACCAGGCTGTTAATCCGCCGAGCAACTGTACGACCGTCTTTCAGCGCAACAATGACTTCGGCTCCGAATTGGTCGGGTGAGTCGTCTGGCATGTCGGGATGGGGCATTGCGGTTGTTTTAGCCATGATCGCGCGCACATTGCTGTCGAAATGGGCCTCACCTTCAAAGTCATCCAGGCGCACGGCGCCGTTGACTAACGCGCGCGCCACGGCATATTGAACTGAAAATTTAGCAGCGAGCGGTGTTTGAGGGTCTGGGTTGTTAGTGTGTGGCAGGCGACGTCGGTGCGGCAGGATATCGACTTTTTCGATGTCTTGCGGGTTGAAGGTCTCTTCTTGACGTAGTTGAAGCGCCATCGTGACCGCAGGATGGGTGCTGCCACAGCAAGCGAATTGTTTGAGCCCCATGCTTGGGCTCAAGACTTCGAGCGGATTTGCCCAGTTTTCAAAAATAAGTTTAGCGTCGTAATTGCCTTTGCCATTGAACGCATTGAAAAAACCTTGATGGTGTTCAAGCGCTTCGGGGTTAGCGTCATAGCCTGCATCAGCCATGAGTGCCGCTAACAAACCATTGCGCGCAGATTGCCCAACGTGAAGCGGTTTGACCATCGTACCGAAATTCGCCTTGATGCCCGAAGCAAAGGAAGCTGCAATGGCCAGCGCAATGGCTTGTTTTTTTGCACTGAGCCCCAACAGATGGCCGGAAGCTGCAGCGGCCCCGAACACACCGAGTGTTGCAGTGGGGTGCCAGCCCTTGTCATAGTGGTAAAAGTTCACTGCGCGAGCCAGGCGGATTTCGGTTTCAATGCCGACCACGTAGGACTGAATCAGTTGCAGACCGGAGGCGCCACGCTCTTCAGCGATCGCCATGAGCGGAGCGACCAACGGGGCAGATTGATGCCCGCCCATTGGTTGACTAAAGTCGTCGTAATCCAAGGCATGCGAAGCCGTACCATTGATAAAGGTGGCATCCAAGGCCGATGTTTTTTGTGCGGTGCCGAAAATTGTACAAATACCTGGGGCTGAGGCGACCCCAGGGGTGCGTAACAGGTTGGTCGTGCATGGCTCGATTGCACCGGCCAGGGTGACACCCAGCGTATCAATGATGGCGGTGCGCGACAACATAATGGCCTGCGGTGTGATGGCCTTCAGATCAAAGGACACAATACGTTCGGCGATTTGCTCAAGGATCGTTTGAGGAGCGGTTGGCTGATTCATGACTAACATCCTGTTGTTCTAATGGGTGGTTGGTGAGTGCGTGGTGTGTTGCTCATTCGTATTATCGATTAATACTCGACAGTCGCTTGCATGAAAAGATAGTGTAATCGCCTTGCCGGCTTCAAGAGGTTCACGCGAGAACGCGCGTAACTCGGTACCCGCAACGCGGATGAGATGTTCGATATGCTGACCTAAAAATATGCTGCTGACAACCGTGCCGGTTAAACGATTGAGGCCTGGGGTTGCTTGATTGGGCGGATGATCTTCAAGTCGAATGGTTTCCGGACGTAAAAGTGCTACGACGGGTTCGTCATTCAGGTGCTTGGCGTCGGCAGTGACCAGTAGTGGTGTTCCATCAGGTAGGGTCCATGTTGGGCCGCGTCGCTGTATGTTTAAGAAATTCGCATTTCCAATAAAGTCTGCGACAAAACGATTAACAGGCTCGTGATAAATCTGTGTTGGCGTGCCGTCTTGTATCGTCAGGCCCGCGTTCAGCACGATGATGCGATCAGACATCGAAAGCGCTTCAGTCTGATCGTGCGTCACATAAATGGCTGGCACGCGAAGTTCGCGTTGAATGCGACTGATCTCTGCCCGCGTGCGGTCGCGTAGTCTCGCATCTAAGTTTGAGAGTGGTTCGTCAAACAGTAAGACCTGCGGTTTACCGACAATCGCACGCGCCAGCGCAACGCGTTGCTGCTGACCCCCCGATAATTCTGAAGGTCGTCTGGCAGCAAGATGGTTCATGCCGACAATATCAAGCGCCCACTGAACCGCTTCGGTCGTGTCTTGAACGCCTCGTACGGTTAGTGGAAAGGCAACATTTTGTGCAACGGTGAGGTGAGGCCAAACAGCATACGATTGAAAGACCATGCCAAGATTACGCTCGTGAGGTGGCACAAAAACGCCTGAGCTCGCATTTGAAACAATCTGATCATTGATACGAATTTCACCGCCATCGATGGTGTCTAAACCAGCGATGCCTCGCAGGGTCGTGGTTTTGCCACAGCCGCTTGGTCCTAACAACGTCACGAATTCGCCATCTGCCACATCAAAAGAAATTCCTTTGATGACCGTTGACTGTCCGTAAACCTTGACAAGGTCTCTAACTGAGATGCCCATAAGTTCGCCTATGCATTGCTAGTTTTATCTCTGTCGTGCTCCAGGCATTGCCCAGAGAAGTGCCGACATGATGCCTAACATTAAAATCATGGCCAAAATGGAGAGGGCGCTAGCCATGCCCCAGTCAGCTTGTTCAAAGTAAGACCAGATTGATACAGAAAGTACCGACGTGGAGGCTGTAAAAATTAAAATCGTTGCAGAGATCTCTCTGAAAAAGGCCATGAAGAGCAAAAAGTAGCCACTTTGTAGTGACGGTAAGCTCAAGGGCAAGACGATTCTCCAAACCCCTGTCTGTCGACTCGCGCCGGCTGTCCAGGCGGCTTCTTCCAGGCTTCGGTCAAGTTGCACAAAACGCGCGCCTGCCGTTTCAGTTGCATACGGTAAAAAGCGTGTGACATACGCTACTACGATCAAGGTCATCGTGCCATAAAGTGGCAAGGGCAAATAGGCATAGGCCCAGAGCAACCCCAGTCCGAGTACAACACCTGGCACGCCGAAGGGCAACATGACGAGCATGTCGAGTACGCGGTGTCCGGTGGGTTTAAGTCTGACCGTGAAATAGCTACACGCGGCGCCAAGCATCACACCGACTAGCGCGCCCCCGCCCGAGACAAGCAAGGTGTTCAAGGTGGCGAGTTGCGTGCCCTCTGATTCCCAGATGCTGATGTAGTTACGAAAAGTATACGCAGCGGTGAGTGGGTTGCCGGTAAAAAATTTTATCAATGAGGTGTAAAGCAAAATGATGGTCGGCAAAACTAGGCCCATCGAAATATATAGACCACAAAAAATATTAACGGGCCAACGCCAGGCGCCAAGCCGTATCGGTGTGATGCGTCCCGCCTTGCCTGTGGTGACCACCGCTTGTCCGCCGCTCGCGAGTCTGCGCTGAAGCAAAATTGCCAATGCAGTAATGGCTGCGAGCGTTAAGCCAATTGCCGCGGCCAAGCCATAGGCAGTGGGCGGAAACCGGCATAACAAATAGATTTGAGTGGCTAAGACTGTGACACGACCTGGTATGCCAAGTAGAACAGGGATGCCGAATTGTTCAAGTGACATGACTAAACAAAGCAACGCGCTTGAGGCGAGCGCATACGACAGCATGGGCAAGGTTACGCGTCTGAGCATCGTAAACGCTGACGCGCCCGATGTGCGAGCGGCCTCTTCGTAGCTTGGATCCATTCCAAGTACTGGGCCACGCATGGTTAAGTACACAAAGGGCACTTGGTGAAGCACCATGACTAAAACGATTCCGCTGACGCTGTAGATATCAAGATTAGCCTCGATATCAAATAGTTCACGCATGAGGTCATTAATCAAGCCGCCTGGCGAACCAATGACAATCCACGCCATACCTAAAATAAAAGATGGGAAATAAAAGCTTAAACCTAATAAACCAGTCATCGCGTTGGGCCAGCGAAAATCGGTACGATGAATGATGAGCGCCAGCATCGTCCCTAAAATCATTGAAAAAATGGTGGTCAAGCAAGCGACCTGAATGGTGGTGATTAAGGTGTCGATCACTCCAGGTGAGGCTAGATTCACCCAATTCTCAAGCGTCCAGTTGCCGGGCTGCCCTGGCGGTGAGTCGCGTAGACTTCCAAGGACGAGCGCCAGCACTGGCACGAGCGCCATGAGTGCGACGGCCGCGAAGACCAGGGCGTAGAGTGGAGCTAGAAAGTTAAAACGATGCTGCGCAATCGTGTTCTGCTTGGTCCATCTGTTCATCAATGCTTAACGAATCCCAAAAACTTCACGCCAAGTGTTGATTGCCTGAGCCTGCTGGGCAGAGGAGGAAATGGCCAGCGAGTCGACGACATTAGAAAGAGAAGAGGTGGCAGGAATAAATTTTGGTGGCGTGATACCGGGACGCGTGCTTGGCAGGCCGCCAATCTCTTGTAAAACGGCTTGGCCGTGCGCCGACATGATCCAGTTCGCGAATAATTTACCTGCATTGATATGAGGTGCCTTTGCCGGTACCATCACATAGCCATCGTTAATCGCGGTACCTGACTTTGGATACACGAAGCCAATTGGCGCGCCATCCACCAGGCCGGGTTCGAGCGGGAGGTCGGCCAAGGTGCCGACCAGTGCATCGCCACGCAGTACCGCCTGAAAGACCCCGGCAGAGCCTTCAAAAAAACGTACATCGTTCGCTTTAAGTTTTTGCGCTGAATCGCTCAAGCCTATGTTGCTCCAGTGTGCGATCAAGCCCTGTACGGCGATTGAGCGCCATGGGGGGTCCATGGCCACTTTGCCTTTCCATTTAGGGTCCCACAAATCAGTCCATTCTTTGGGTGCATCCGCGGGTTTGACCCGTTGCTTATTCCAGATGATCACATTGCGAGACGTGTGTACGGCAAACATCTTATTGCCCCGATTGATTTCCGGCTTAAAGGCGCTGAGTTCTGGCGGCGTCCATTCAAGCGCCCAACCTCCGTTGTCAACACCTTTGAGCATGGTTTCGTCAGGAAAGGTAATCACGACGTCGGCGAGATTGCGACCTGCAGTGAACTCGGTGGCAAAGCGTTCGATCAGCGGCGCACTGCCCAGACGCATTTGGTCCGTTTTGATGCCGGGATAGGTTTTGCGAAACTCGGACAGGAGCTTTTCGATTCCGGAGGGGCGCAGATTGTGATAAAGGCTCAGCGTGCCTTCTTTTTTTGCAAGCGCTTCAACAGTTTGCCAGTCAGCTCCGGGTTGAGCCCAAACGCTCGTGGCCGGTATCGCGAGGAGTAGAGTGGCCAGGAAAGTTGTAATTGTGCGGCGCAACGAAAGTGGCTGGCAATGCGTTGTTGTTCGCGAGCGAAGCGCGCGCGCAATGATCAGTGTCATGCTGTCCCCAATGTATTTATTATGTGCGGAGTCATCGCATTGATGAATTCTTGTTAGGCAGTTTGTGGCGAATGCGCAGGGCAGTCGATTAGGGATAACCCGATATTATGGTGCTCAGCGGATAAGATTCCAAATAGTGGAGTTTGATCTCATTTTTTAAGCTAAAACTGCGAGAAAATGAACACGATCAAACTATAGATCATGTATTTGAAAAAAGCAGAGAGACACTCGATTGAACGCTTCGACACCTTCCGATGAATTGACCCGTAGCTTTGTGTCTTTGTTGCATGCCTGGTCTGCGCAAGACGAAAACCTTGAGCGTCAATGTCGTCTGCTACTTTTAGACGGGTTGGCCGTTGCGATGGCGGGTGCGACCGAGCCGGGTCCAGGAATTTTGGCAACACTCGCGCAACGAGATGTGCCCGCGGGGCCTGCGCGGGTAATCGGCAAGGGCTTCTCAACAGGGGTGGTTCAAGCGGCGCGAATCAATGGTGCTTCGATGCATGTGCTGGATTTCGAGCCGATGTGGAACCCGCCCAATCATGCGCTTTCACCACTGCTGCCAGCGTTACTTGCGATGGCCGAGTCGATGGAAGCGAATGGGAAAGGGCCTCAAGGCCGATCTCTGCTTCGCGCGCTGGCAAAGGGTGTGGAAGCACAGGGGCGTCTACGTTTGGCTTCTGGGCAGATCGAGCCAGGCAAGTTGACGATGCATCCCCCTGGTGCTGTGGGCCCGTTGGCGGCTGCTCTGGCTACTGCAGATCTGATGGGGTTGACACAAGAGAAGATGCTTGCAGCGGTGAATATTGCCGCTTCACGATGTGGCTCGGTTTTGGCGAATGTCGGTACGATGACTAAAGCCTTGCACTGCGGGGACGCAGCGGCAAATGGTGTTGAGGCCGCCATGTTAGCGGCTGAAGGATTTACCGCGAACATCGATGCCTTAGGTAGTCCAAGAGGCTGGGGCCTCGCCTTGTTTGGCGCGACATTTGAGCCGCATCACTTAATTGCGCCGCTGCAGAGCGCACGGGCATTGTCGCCAGGCCCTGCATGGAAGCTTTTCCCCTCGCAGTTTGCAACCCATTTCGTGATTACGGCAGCGCTCGAAGCGCGGGCTGCTCACCCGGATGTGCAATGGGGCACGCAGATCGAGCACATCGAATTGCGTACACCTGTGATGCACTACATTGACCGCCCAAAACCTGACACCGGATTAGACGGTAAGTTTTCTTGGCAGTACACAACGGCAGTGGCGTTGCTTGACGGGCACATTGAGCCCGACAGCTTTACGCAAGCGAGGCGTTTTTCGGCTGACGTTGTGGGCATGCTTGAAAAAATCATACTCAAAGCCGACTCAACTATTTCGGGTCGCTTAGATCAGATGTACGTTGAGCTTATCATTCGTTTGAAGGATGGTCGTCAGTTGAGCAATCGTTGTGATGCGCCTCTTGGTAGCTGGACACGGCCTGTTGGCCCTGAACGAATTCGCGCGAAAGCGAGAGGTCTCATCATTGAGGGTTACGATGAATCAATTGCTGCTCAAATTGATTCTCTTGTGATGGGTTCGACCGATTTTGCAGTTCGAGCGCTGCTTGCCTTGACTTGATCAAAAAATTTTATAGCAGTGTTTAGTTTTGAAAGATAACGTGTATTGAGGTCATCGTATGGTTTTAACTTCTTTGAAACACCCCTCAAATTGGCAAGTTGCTGATCTGAATAACGACCAGCGCTGGATTTTTAGAGTCGATGAGCAAGCCCGTCAAGAGATGGTTGCGGCCGTGTTAAACGCAGAAGATCCGAACAAGTCGTTGTTGGATTATCGACGTGCTGACTTCTCGTTTTCGAAAACGTGGACATTTTTTGCGGCGGCACTCGAAGAGGTCAAACGTGGTCTTGGGGTGGCGCTGGTGAAGGGTTTGCCTCGAGAGGCGCTGACCGCAAAACAGTTTGAGCTGTTGACGTGGGCCTTGGGACTGCACGCTGGGGTGCCGCGCCCTCAAGGTAAAGACACGCATTATATTTCTGCAGTCCGTGATGCCGGGATGACTTATCGCACAGGAACCGGGCGAGGCTACTCTTCGAATGCTGAGCTTGATTTTCATACTGACTCTTCAGATGTCATTTTTTTAAGTTGTTTTAATCAAGCCATCTCAGGTGGAAAAACTATTGTGAGTAGTTCGATGGCGGGGCATGACGTGATGGCACGCGAATATCCCGAGCAATTGAAATGGTTGTATGAGCCCATTGCGTTTAGTCGCCAAGGTGAAGGCGCACCCGACGAAGGGCCGTATGTGATGCAGCCCATTTTTTCACAATGCAATGGCAAATGGTTTGGTCGCTGGAACTGGAACCGTGTGCGCAGTGCCCAGAAAATTGAAGGTGCTCCGCAATTGACGGCAGAGCAGTATGCGGCACTTGAGCAATATGATCAGGTGGTACGTCGACCAGAGCTCGCCTATGAAATGTGGCTTGAGCCTGGCGATGTACAAATCGTCAATAGTCACGTCACTCTGCATTCACGAACTGAGTTTCAAGATCATGATGATCCGGCGCTAAAACGCTTGCTATATCGTCTTTGGATTGCGCCGCCTGACAGCGATCCGCTACCGGAGTGTTGGCGTGATTTGTATCGGGCGTGCGAATCAGGTTCGATTCGAGGCGGCATTCGCGGGTTTAAATACGATGAGCGTTGCGCGGTGTTTGAAGCGCGCCAGGCACAAGACTGTGCCATGCGGGCTTAGTTTCCTCAATGAGGTTTTGCGTAACGTTAACTTGTGCGCGCTAGTTTTTGGCTGATCGCAACGATACGCTGGGCCGCATAAACAATTGGATAGTCAATAAATTGACCGTCTAGTTGAATCGATGAAGAGCCCGCAGCTTCAGCCGCTGCAAACGCTTCAACAATTTTTGTAGCGCGGGCAACTTGCGCAGCTGTTGGTGTAAAGGCTTTATTCACCACAGGAATTTGATCTGGGTGGATGCAGAGTTTGCCTTGAAACCCAAGATCTCGAATCTTATTCGTTGAGATTTCGAAACCCTCGGCATCTTGTAAGTCGACCCAGACCGTATCGATAGGGGGCTCTTTATCGTGCGCACGCGAGAGCAATACAACTTGATTACGATAAGAAAGTAGTTCGTTTTCGTCGCGCGACCATTTTAAATTTAAATCAAGCGTGAAATCGCCGGCTCCAAAGGCAACGCGCTTTATGCGGGCGCAGCCCGCAAGGATCTCGCCCAGGTTGGCGATGCCCTTGGCAGTTTCAATGATTGGGATGAGGTCAAGGCTGCCGAGAGCTAAGCCGCGCTCGCGTTCAAGCTCGGTGATAATCCAGTCTGCCGTTTGGGCCTGGCTTGCGGTTTCGACCTTTGGAAGAATCAAACCATCGACGCCTGGCTGCACCGTTGCAACGAGATCTCCGTAGGCGTAAATCGTCGACATCGGATTGACTCGGATATAGCCCAGGCAGTTACGGGGCTGCTGCATTGCTTGCACAGCCTTAGGACGACTGGCGACTTTTTCTGAGACGGCGCAGGCGTCTTCTAAATCCAGAATGACCGCATCCGCACCTAAGGTAAAGGCTTTTTCTGTGCGTCTCGGATGGTTGGCGGGTGCGAACAAAAATGTTCTAAAAGTCCCCATAGCGTCTTCCTGAAGTTAAATAAATTTAGGTGTGTAACGGGCGGTGGTGTTATTCAACCGTTAACTTGATTTGTTTGAGTAGGGCCGCAAAGCCTGCAAGCTCTTTTTTAATCTGGGCAGACATTTCTGCAGGAGAGTTTCCGATGGGTTCGGCACCCGTACTGAGTAATTGAGCCCTGACTTCAGGAATATTGACAATCTGGGCAACTTTTGCACTGAGTTTGTTGACGATATCGCTTGGCGTGCCCGCCGGTGCTAACAAACCAAACCATGTGCCGACATCAAAGCCGGGTAATACCGTTTCATTTAACGTGGGAACGTCGGGCAGGGCTGATGAACGCTTGGCAGTGGTGACGGCAAGCGCGCGCGTTTTTCCGGCAGTCACCTGTGGCAGCCCGGCAGTCACCGTGTCGAACATCAATTGCACTTGACCGCTGACAAGGTCAGCGATCGCAGGCGCGCTTCCTTTGTAAGGGATATGTGCGATGTCGACTTGCGCCTGCAGATTGAACATTTCGCCAATCAAATGATGCGCGGTGCCTGAGCCTGCAGAGCCATAATTCATTTTTCCTGGCTGCGCTTTGGCCAGTGCGATGAATTCTTGGATTGTCTTAGCAGGAATGTTTGCGTTGATGACAACCATGTTAGGGATCAGTGCAATGACACTGATCGGTGCAAATGAGCGATCAAAGTCGTAAGGCACATTTTTATAAACGTTTTGAGCAATTGAATGATGCGCGGCGCCTAAGAGCAGGGTGTAGCCATCGGCAGGTGACTTCGCAACTTGGTCTGCACCTAAGACTGCTCCTGCGCCTGGTTTGTTCTCAACGATGACCGTTTGACCCCAGTCGACGGTCATACGCTGGGCCACGAGTCGCGCCAGGAAATCGCTAGAACCACCTGGAGCGAAAGGGACAACGATTCGAATACTGCGAGTTGGAAAACTTGAGGCGGTTTGAGAAAACGCGTTCGTAGTCAAGAGCGTCATTGCGACAAAGAGAAAAAATTTATACGTTATTTTCATTTTATTTTCCGAAGTGATTGAACAAGCACGTAGTGCAGCACTATCCCTGTTAGTCAGGTTTGACGTTTGCGTCATCAATTACTTTTTTCCATTTTACCGTTTCAGTACGGATGAGCGCGCCAAGTTTTTCAGGCGAACCCCCTTCGATTTCAAAACCTAGATTTTTGAGTTTGCCCTGTACGACTGGATCTTGAAGGGCACGATTGAAGGCCTGATTGAGTTTGGCGACGATGGTGGGGGGCGTATTGGCAGGCGCAACGATGGCAAACCAACCAATTAACTCGAAGTTATCGACGCCTGATTCGGCCATTGTTGGCCAAGCAGGCTGGGCGGCTAAGCGTTTCGCAGTTGTCACGGCAAGTGGACGCAACTGGCCATTTTGAATCATCTGTGCGGCATCCGGCAGAATGGCAAGCATGAACGTTGTTTGTTGCCCGCCAATTAAATCCATGAGCGCAGGCGCGCCGCCTTTGTATGGAATATGGGTGACATCTAAGCCCATAATGCGTTTATAGAGTTCTACGCCTAAATGTGAGGGCGTGCCACTGCCCGAGGATGCATAGCTTGCCGGAGGCGCTGCTTTCTTAAGATAGGCGGTGAGTTCTTGAACGGTGCGCACGTTCAAAGAGGGAGGTACGAGTAAGACGCTTGGAAGCATAGTCGCCAAAATGACTGGCGCAAAG
Source organism: Bordetella parapertussis (assembly GCA_943331855.1). GTDB lineage: Bacteria > Pseudomonadota > Gammaproteobacteria > Burkholderiales > Burkholderiaceae_B > Zwartia > Zwartia parapertussis_H. Next base: position 5,424 of record CALQNE010000023.1, on the reverse strand, counting down.
TCTTTCTCTGGATTGAAAGCCAGATTCTTATAGAGACTAATGTTGGCTGAAAGTGCAGTCGATGTGCCAAGTAAGAGCGTATAGCCGTCGGGATTTGCGCGCGCAACGTAAGTTGCTCCAATGTTGGACCCCGCGCCAGGTTTGTTTTCAATAATGACGGATTGGTTGAGTGTTTCGCCGATATGCTGCCCCAGGGTGCGGGCAAGGATATCGGTTGAGCCCCCTGCGGTGTACGGCACAATGATGCGAACAGCTTTGGCGGGATAGGCGTTTGTTAGCGCGTCTGTTGCGTTTTGAGCCGACGCGCTGGGCGAGCAGAGTACTGGGCTGAGCGTGAGCAGGCATTGAGCAAAGCGTTTGAATAATGTGGTCATGAGTGTCTCGATTGTTTGATCCGTAGCGTTAAAGACTTAAGATACATAGCCTTGTCGCTGATCTTGCTGCAATTGATTGGGTGCGCGAGCCAAGGCGGGGCCAAAACCTGCTCCACCTGGTGTGCGCATGCATATTTCGTCGCCTGGTTCGATGAGTTGTGGCAGGCGACTATTGATGATTTTTCCGTTAATGAGTACTTGACCCAAGGCACCATCTTCGCCGCCACCAAAGCCTGGCGCGGCAAACTTCAAGCGTTCTGTTAAGAACATAATGGTAAAGCTACGATCATGGGTGCTGACAAAAGTGATCTCTTCGCCCAATCCACCCCGATAGGTACCGGCACCACCAGAGTTTGGCCGAAGCGCCTTTGTTTTAAAAAATAGTGGGGCATCTCGTTCGGCGATTTCGATTGGCGTGCACGAAATATTACTTGGCCAAGACATGACGGACGAGCCATCTTTAATCGACGTTGCACCCATGCCGCCATTAAAAAACAGGACTGTTGCGAAGGATTTTCCGTCAGACCTTGTGCCAGCCAGGTTTGCGATCCAGAGCGGCGAACCAACGCCAGCCATGATCTTATTTGGCAAGACGGCATACAGTGCGCCAAAAATTAAAATCGGAACATAATGGCCCGTGCAGGCGCGCCCACCAACGGCAGCCGGCATTCGAGGATTTAACAGGGTACCTTCTGGTGCTAGCGTGGTGATTGGTCTGAAGAGCCCATCGTTATTGGGTAGCTCAGGCAACAAAAGGCATTTGATGGCGTACACCGTCATGGCGCGGGTGTAGGCCAGTACGCAATTGATTCCGCGAGGCTGTTGCGGCGAGGTGCCCGCAAAGTCACAGATAATTTCTGAGCCCATGATTCGAACAGTGACGGCATATTCGTAGGGCGTGTCAAAGCCATCAGTTTGCATCTGATATGCATACTCACCATCTGGCAGCGCTTGAATCGCTTGACGCATTGCCGCTTCGCTGCGGGTAAAGACAGCTTGCGCAAGGGCATCAATGCCTGGCAGCTGATACTCACTCAGAAGATCAACCAGGCGATTGTCAATGAGTTCGACGGCACCGACTTGGGTCCAAATATCGCCGACGGTTTGCTCGGGTGTTCGGACATTCGTTTTAATCATCAGCAAAAGAGTTTCGTCTACTTGTCCTGCTGCTAAAAAGCGCATCAAGGGGATATGTAAACCTTCTTCGTATAGTTCGCGTGCGTCAACTGATCGGATCCGCCCACCGATATCCGGCACATGTGCCGCTGTTGCGGCAAAGCCGATCAGTTGATCGCGATGAAAGATCGGTTTGACTAGGCTGATATCGTTGAGGTGTCCCGTGCCGATCCAAGGGTTATTGGTGATAAAGACATCGCCAGGCCGCATGTTCTCGGAGCCGAAACGCTCAATAGCGGTTCGGACAGTACTGGGTAAGGTTGCAATAAAGGAAGGGATACTGCCGCTATTTTCGGCCACTGCTCGCCCTGCGGAGTCGGTGACCACCACAGCAAAATCATTGGCCTCAGTCGAGAGCGTTGAGAAGGATGTGCGAACGATCAGCTTGGCGGCTTCGTTCACGATCGATCTCATGCGTGTCCAAAATACTTCTAAAAAAATAGCATCCTGCTCTGGGCGCAGGTTTGGATTGTTTTTGCTTTGAGTCATGATGTGCGCTCAGACAGAGGAGAAAGCGACGTTACTACTTTTTCGCTAGGAGCTAAGACGTCTTCGATGGTGATAATTAGATTGCCGGTGGACGACTGGATGACTGTGCCTTTTGGACCCACCACAAGCGTCGAACTCGCATCTTCGATCAACAGAGGGCCTGACAAGGTGAAGCCAGCTTGGATATCTGTGCGCTCGAAGACGGGAGTTTTGACGTACTGACGTAGCTCGTGAAAGTAGACCAGTCGAGTCGATTTTGGTTTGGGTGGATCGCCTGCCTCGAGCGTCGTTGATACAAATTTCTGAAGTGGCATGCCTTGTGCCGTGACGCGCAGGTTCATCAGCTCAACCGGGACATCCGGCGGGGTTCGGCCAAACTTTTCTCGGTAAGCGGATTCAAACGCGCGTATTAGCTCAGTGCGTATGGCCTGCTCATTTGTCGCGCTGTTGCCGCGGTAAGGGCCGGGTGGTAGTGCGACGGTTAAGTTAAAGCCTTGCCCCACATAGCGGCCATCCGCGAGTCGGGCGAGGGTGATCGGTCCGAAGGATTCGCTAAGCAATTCAATCGGTATGCGTGCCTGATCTTCGAGCTGAGCGAAGGCGTACTCAATATCAACGAGCGGATCTGTTGCAAGCTTAACAACGGCTGTGCGTGAGCGATCTGCCCGTGCCGGGGCAACTAATAATCCATAGGCCGACGCAACGCCAGCCGAAGGCGGACAGAGAATTTTTTTTACGCCAATTTTCTGGGCAACGTAATAGGCGTGAAGTGGGCCTCCACCGCCCGTACATAAAAGAATAAAGTCACGCGGATCCCGACCTCGCTCTGCCACATGAACTCTTGCAGCACCGGCCATATTTTCAGCAACGATATCGTGAATACCCCAGGCGACGTCGGTGAGATCGCGTTGGAGTTGAGTGGCGAGTCCCTTTAACGAATCTTCGGCAAGATGTTGATCGATTTTTAAGGTGCCACCCGCGAAGTAATCGGGGTTGAGATAACCTAATATTAAATTTGCATCCGTCACAGTGGGCGCGACCCCTCCTAAGCCGTAGCAGGCGGGCCCGGGTTCTGAGCCGGCGCTTTGGGGGCCAACTTTAAGCAGGCCCAGTTGGTCTTGGTAGGCGATGCTGCCGCCGCCTGCGCCGATCTCGATCAGATCAATCGTGGTGATCCGCACGGGAAGGCCGCTTCCCTCGGCAAATCTTTTTCTGCGAGCCGCTTCAAATCCATAGGCGATTGAGGGTTGCGCTCCTTCGACCAGACATAATTTTGCAGTTGTACCCCCCATGTCGAAGGCCAGCAGGTTGGAATGCTGGTCTAGGGTACTGAAGTAAGCTGCCGAAATTGCACCTGCAGCGGGACCTGATTCTAGTAATTCTATGGGAGTACGTTTCGCTTCATCCAAGTGGGATAAGCCACCATTTGAGAGCATCATCAGTACGTCGGCAGGAATCTCTAAGTCACGAAGTCTGGCAGTGAGCGCTTGAAGATAACGGCTTGCAAGTGGCTTAATGTAGGCGTTGGCGACAGTCGTTGAAATACGTTCAAATTCGCGAATCACGGGGGCCACGTCACTTGAAATTGTGATGTCAAGTTGTGGAAACTCATTGAGTAATAAATCGCGTACTGCGTGCTCGTGCGTCGGTGACGCGTAGGCATGCAGTAGACAAACGGCGAGTGACTCGACGCCTTGGTCAATCAAGCCTTGTACAGCTAAACGCACCTCTTGCGGTGCGACCGCTGAGCGCTCATTTCCGAAAGCATCCATGCGCGCACTGATTTCAGTCCTGAGTCGCCTTTCGACTAAAGGCGGGGCTGATTCCATTTGCAGATCATAGAGGTCGTACTTTCGTTCGTTACCGATTTCAATGATGTCCTTAAAACCCTGTGTCACTAACAAGCCAGTGCACGCACCTTTGCGCTCGATGAGTGCATTGGTAAATAGCGTTGTTGCATGAACCACACGGCTGATACTTTTCGCGGCAATGTGGTGCGCCTGTAATAAGTCTTTGACGCCAATGGCAACGCCCTGCGCAGGGTCTCCGTGTGTGGTCAGCACTTTGAGTGCGTGCTGTTGTCCCGAGGTGTAATCAAGCGCCACGATATCCGTGAAGGTGCCTCCAATATCGATGCCAAGAGCCCAGTCAGCCAAAAAAATCTCCTTCTTGGCTTTTCGCCAATGATTTAACTTCAAGCATACAACGTAAAAATAAGGGTTATTTTTGCTCTTTGAATACGCCCATCTCTTCTAAAAGTTCTTGGACGAGATCGAGTCTGAGACGCGGGTTTTGCATGGTGAGAAGATGTTGTTTTTGTGGTGGGGGTAGGTCAAGGAGCTCGGCGCAACGGTTTGCCACCCAGGCGCAGTCATTCAATTGATACGGTTGAATGATTGGACGTTGGTCTGGCTCGACTCCCTGATCCTCAATCGTTCGAATAATTTTGGCTAACGCGTCTGCGGTTGGCAAGAGTTCGGCAGGGATCGGGATGATCTCGTCCGGTGCAATGAGTTCAACGTCGGCTCGCCATAGCCCATTGGGTTGAAGTTCGCATTGCAAAACTTTAAAGCGCTGTCCGCCTTGACACCGAAGCATGAATAAGCTGGGCTGAACGGCGTCAAAGTGAATAATGGTCGCGAGGGTACCCACATCAGAAAATTCAACGCGCTGACCTGCAACCTATATTTCAGCGCCTTGATCGATGGTCACGATACCGAACGGGCTGTTGTCACGCAAACACTTTTTGGTCATATCAAGATAACGCACTTCAAAAATCTTGAGCGCCAACATGCCATCTGGAAAAAGAGTGGCACCGAGCGGAAAAATTGGGATATTAAGTGTCTGCATAAATGTCAAGGTTTTTCGAACTGAATTGATAACGGCTATTGTGCCTGAGATTGACGGCGAGCTAGACGCCATTTAATATGAATTTCGCCTTAACTAGAGCGGTCTGAAGGGTACTGAATGCTTTCCTACACCTTAAGGCGCGTGCTTTTGACGTTGCCGGTCATGTTATTTGTGGCCTTGTTTGTTTTTGGCTTATTGAGCTTGACACCAGGTGACCCCGCCGTATTGTTAGCGGGTGAGGATGCGACGCCGGCCGATATTGCCCGTATTCGCATGACACTTGGCTTGGATCAGCCGTTCTTGTTGCGTTTTGGCGACTGGATCTGGAAAGTCTTGCACGGCGATCTTGGCGTCTCATTGTTTACGGGCTTGCAAGTCAGCCAGATGATTGGGCAGCGGTTGGCCCCGACATTCACCTTGATGATCATGACCCTGATCCTGTCGGTTACGTTAGCCGTACCGCTGGGGGCATTGGCCGCTTGGCGGCATAACAAGTTCTATGACCGTAGCATCATGATGATGGCCGTACTGAGCT
>CALQNE010000022.1 GCA_943331855.1 Bordetella parapertussis | reverse complement strand
GCCATTGGTCGTTATCTTGGACTGCGATCGCGCACCAAGCATCATCCCCCGAACATTTGAATAAATTATGGGGGGCGTCGGCAACTGAGCGATTGCCAGTCTGAACCGGTTCTTGACCTGTTGTGCCATATTCGACGACAGCTGGTCCGACAAAGTTAATGGTTGATTCGACTTGTGCGAGATCGATTCTCATGCCGCGTCCGGTCTGACGGCGATAGCGCAGCGCACCTAAGATTGCAAATGCAGCATGATACGGATTCGCCGCATGGTCAGGAAAGTGCGTGCCTGGCCCAACGGGGTCGTTCGGGCCGTAGGCAGTCAGCCACAATAAACCAGAGACTGCGCTAATCGTCATGCCGACTCCAAGCAATGAGGCCAGCGGACCCTCTTGCCCATACATAGGCATTGATAGATGAATGATATCGGGTTTTATTTTTTTAACGTCGTCATACCCAAGCCCAAGGCGTTGCATCACGCCCGGTCCAAAATTATTCGTCACCACGTCAGACTCTTGAATCAGTCGAAGGGCGAGTTTTTTTCCTTCCTCAGATTTTAGGTCAAGCGAGATGCTTTTTTTACCACTGTTGCGTGACGCAAAGTAGCCGCTACGATTGATACCAGGTACACCATCTTTGTAGGGGCCTCCCGAGCGCACGGGATCTACACGAGAGGAGCTTTCAACCTTGATGACTTCTGCACCAAAATCCGAAAATACCTTTGTGCAAAAAGGCCCCGCGCCAGCCCAGGTGAAGTCGGCAATGCGGATGCCACGAAGAAAATTTAAACTTGAACTCACGATGGGTGACTTCCTTCTAACCTAATGTGATCGGGGGAGCTGAAACGGACCAGACTGGTTCAGATAACTGGTACGGGGCCCCCGGAAACGTGATCGGCTGCTCTGTGCCGCAGCCCGCAAGCGATACGAAGTAGTCGCGATGGGCTAGTTGCTGGTCGGTCAGTACATCACCGATACGGCTCACGGCCGACATCACAATCTTGCGAGACAGCGCTTGCTCGGTGACCTCGAGTCGGGTGAACTCGATGATGAAACTTGCAAAGGCTTCTCTGAATTCTGTTTTTGCCTCGCCTGTCTTGCGCCAACGCGGGTCTAACCAGCGCGGTTGGGATAAGGTCTCGGCCGCAGGGTGTTTGTGTTCTTTAAGCCATTTGACCAGTGAATGCCATGACGGCCCTAAGCTCAGCGGTGACGAGACTAGCATGCGCCCATCTTTGCACAGAAAAATTTCCTCAGCGGCATCTCGTGTACCTTCTCCTCCGCGCCTCGAGATTACGCCTTCCAGATCGTAGACTTGTAATGCATTTTGTAGTGAGTGACCAATGCACTCTTGACCAGAAATATCCAGAAAATGTCCGCGACCCGTTGCCTCAGCGTCAAAAAGTGCTGCAGCGGCAGCGACCCCGGCGTACACCGAGGTGACCGAAACAGACTGCTCAACAGGTAAGCGTAGAGGGGGTTCGCCCACTCGACCCGATAGCCAGGTAATGCCGCCGGCCGCTTGAAGCGTGAGATCGTTTGACTTCCAGTCAGCGTGAGGCCCGGTGAACCCGTAAGGTGAGACGTACACGACGACTGCAGTCGGATTCAAAGAAAGAATCCAGCTCAGCGCATCTGCAAACATGCCGTCACGCTCTAAAAAAATGAGTTGAGCGTTTTGCAGATGCGTAGTCGCTGTTTGCTTACCCTCGGTACTGTTTGGATCAATCACGAGAGAGGACTTGCTGGCATTGCGAAAGGCGAAAGCCGCCTGCGCATTTTGTCTGGCTGAACCCTCTGGCAGTTCTTCGATGCGTTGTCGATCTAAGGCTCCGCCCGGCGGTTCAAGGCGAATCACCTGTGCGCCGAGATCGGCAAAGAGTCGCGACGCGTAACTGCCCAGATGATGCGTTAAGTCTATTACGGTGATGCCTGTGTAAGGTTGAATCATATTCATTCTGCTTATTTTTTCTCTGGCAGAAGCCAAACGTCAGCCAAGTCTTGATAAATCATGTGGGTTGGAGAGATCGTCCAGCCTTGAACGCGCGCATTGAGCACGGCTAAGCGTTGCCAGTACAGGATAGGAACGGCATAGGCTTTTTGCATGGCATGCGCTTCAAACTCTCTGACCAGTTGTCTGCGTTTGACCGGATCAATCGTGCGTGCCTGCTCTTCGTAAAGCTGATCAAGCTTTGGATCTTGCGCGTTGGTATAGACCTCTGCTGCGTTTTTACTGGCAGAAATGTACTTCACGAGACCCGTCGTTGGATTAGCGCTAATGTCGGTGAACGAGTCGATGGCCACCTCGAAATCACCGCCGCGCGTCGCAGCGGTGTATGCGGCAAGCTCAAGTTGTTTGTGCTGTACTTTCACACCAATTTGGCGCCATTGATCAATCGCAAAAATCCCGGCTGTCACGTACGGCGCCAGATTTCGATCAACAAGCGTAAAACTTAAGTTTTCAACACCAGCCTCTTTAAGTAGCCGGCGCGCCTCGGCCCGGTTGGCCACCATGTCTTTGCCATAACCAGGCCAGGTTTGCATCTCAGCCTCGGTGGCAGACCATGTGCCACCCGGAATCAACAGGCCGCCCACTCTGCCCAGAGAGGAGATTTTTCGTAATGAATTTGATCCACCCCACCGGTCGATAGCCAAAGATAACGCTCGCCGCACGCGCTCGTCGTCGAAAGGTTTTTTCAGAACATTAAAATCGATCAGCATATGCAAGAGCCAGTCATGCTCATAAACCTTGACTTTGTCACCTAGCGCTTTGACGATACGATCGCGTTCGGGCGGCGCGAAGCCGCGAAATTCAGCCATAATCTTCTCGCCTTCCATGGCATTGAGCATGGCAGACGTCGATAGGGTAATTGCTTGAAATCCGTCGAGATAGGGTTTGCCAGATTCGAAGTAATCGTCGAAACGCGTGCCATTCCAGTGTGATCCAGCAACGTGTTCAACAAATTTGAACGGGCCGGTTCCGATGATGTTGCGCGCAGGAAAATTTGGATCCTGTCGCAGTTTGGCCGCGCTGTAAATACAGTTCCAGGGCGATGCAAAAACGTCGATCATTGAAACATCGACTTGTTTCATTTTAAAGATCACCGTGAGCGGGTCGGGTGTTTCGACGCGATCCACATTGCCAAATAAGCCGGCGCGTGCAGACACAACACCTGCAGGCGGAGCCATCATGCGCTCGTAGGATGCCTTGACATCTTCAGCCGTCATGGTGCTTCCGTCGTGAAACTTGACGTTTGGTTTCAGTTTAAAAGTGTAGGTAAGGTTATCCGGCGAGACGGTCCAGCTCGCAGCCAGGTCGCCGACCATGTTTGGGTACTTGTTTTGTTCGTATTTTAAGAGCGTGGAGTAATGAGGCGACACACGCTGGATGACCGCAAAGGTAACCGACGCATGGCAGTCATACGAAGGTGGTTCGGCGATGATGCCATAACGTAACACTCCACCTCGCACGGGCGTTTGAGCGTGCGTTGGTAAGCTCGAGAACAGCGCAGCGATCAATATTAGAAAGCGAATGCCAATGAAGTTCAGTCTCATGGTTGTCCCTATATAATTATTCGCGAAGATGTCTAGTTAGTCTTCGTCGCTTTTAGCGTTATGTACAAACGACTATACCGCAAGACGAACGCTACGACTGAAATTTTAAAAAATATAGCGTTCGTTGAATTCATTCAGCATCATTATGAATAGAGATTGAGATGGCAATTTTATATGCGGTAGATCAGGGCGTTGCGGTCGTCACGCTTAATCGCCCTGAAGTCATGAATTCGATCGACCCAGAAACTCGAGAAGAACTTTCTTTGTTATGGCGTCGGATTGCGCAGGATGATCAGGTGAGATGCGTCGTTCTGACTGGGGCGGGCGACCGGGCTTTTTGTACCGGCTCAGATCTAAAAAAAACCATGCCCCCAAAAGAAAGCGTGGCGCAGATGACGTTTGGCTCCGCTGAGTCTGCACACTTATTATCGGGAATGGATATTGATCAACCGATTATCTGTGCGATTAACGGTTTCGCGATGGGTGGTGGTCTTGAATTGGCGTTGGCTTGCGATATTCGCGTAGCGGCCGATACGGCGCAGTTCGCACTGTCTGAGGTCCGTATCGGCAGTATTCCTGGTGCGGGCGGGACACAGAACTTGCCCCGATTGGTCGGAATGTCGGATGCCATGCTGATGCTATTAACTGGCGATCGTGTGGATGCGCTCGAGGCCTTGCGCTTGGGTTTGGTCAGCCGGGTCGTGCCGCCCGCAGAGCTCTTGAATTGCGCCTTGTCGATTGCCCAACGCATTGCACAAAATGCGCCTTTATCGGTGCGTGCGATTAAAAAAGTCGTCAAAAATGGCCTTCAAATGCCCCTTGAACAAGCGATACAGCATGAGGCGTATGTCTTTGGTTTGTTGCGCGACACCGAGGATCGCCTTGAGGGGCGACTGGCCTTTCAAGAGAAGCGTCCGCCCGTGTACAAGGGGCGCTAGTGACTGGGTACAGATGTCGAGATGGTTTATTCTCGGTGTGCAGGCACTAGAACAGGCGCATTAATCGGTTGCTTAGAGATGTTTCATCAGGCACTATGGTGCGCAATTCAGTAGCCCTTAAGCTTTATCTAATCTCCGAATTTTTTAATTTTCAGGAAGCTCGTCATGGACCTTAGCCGTTTCCCGCGCCGTCGCTACTCTCAAGGGCCATCGCCCATTGAGTTTTTACCTAACTTCACCAAAGCTTTAGGGGGCCCGCGGGTCTGGATCAAGCGTGATGACATGCTCGGCCTGGCACCGGGGGGCAATAAAACCCGCAAGCTCGAGTTTCTAATGGGTGATGCGCTCGCAAAAGGCGCCGATACCCTGGTGACCTGCGGCGCGCCCCAGTCAAACCACTGCCGTATCACGCTAGCGGCCGCAGTCAAAGAGGGGCTGAAGTGTCGTTTTGTCATTGAAGAGCGTGTGCCGGGAAGCTATAAATTTGACGCAACGGGCAACCAGTTTATGTTTCGCCTTCTAGGCGTTGAGGCCGTCACAGTGGTGCCGGGCGGCAGCAATATGGCGCAAGCCATGGAAGCCGTTGCACAAGAGGTGCGCGCCAGTGGTGGCAAACCCTACATCATCCCTGGTGGCGGTTCAAATGCGATTGGGGGCCTGGGTTATGTGGCCTGCGCGCAAGAGCTGCAGCAGCAGTTGTTACAGATGGGTCAGCCCATGGATCACTTTGTGGTGGGCTCAGGAAGTTCAGGCACGCATGGTGGTCTGGTGGCGGGATTTCTGGGTAACAACATTCAAATCCCGTTGGTCGGAATTGGCGTGAGTCGGGATCCGTCCGATCAGGACCCACTGGTGCATAAAGAAGCGCAAGCTATTCTGGATTTGTTAGGGGTCAAGATTCAGGTGCCCCGCGAGGCGGTCTTGAGTTTTGGTGACTGGTGGCGGCCCAAATATTCGGTGCCAAACCCGGCGATGGTTGAGGCGGTGCAAATGCTGGCGCGTACCGAGGCCATTTTATTGGATCCCGTATATACCGGCAAAATCATGGCGGGCCTGATTGGATTAAGCCGCAAGGGCTATTTCAAGCCGACCGATAATGTGTTGTTTTTGCATACCGGCGGGGCAACCGCATTGCATGCATATGAGTCCGTTGTGCTGGGGGATCCGTCTCCTGCAGCCTAGTTCGCTAGAATAATTGTATCCGGAGACAAAAAATAATGAAGCTAGGTTTGATTGGTCTTGGCAATATGGGACATCATTTTGGTAGCCGGTTTTTAGCGGCTGGCCATGAGTTGCTGGTGTTTGATAATAATCCCCAGGCCTTGGCGCGCTTGCAGCAAAAAGGGGCACGCGTTGCCGTCAGTGCCCAAGCGATGGCCGATGAGGTCGAGTTTGTATTGCTATGCTTGCCCATGCCTTCAATTGTGCAAAGTGTCGTTCAGGGTGCTCAGGGTGTGATGCACGGCAAGGCGGTGAAAATCATCGTGGATTTGTCAACAACTGGGCCCTCCGTGACAGACGCTGTTGCCGCCAGCGTTGCTACCAAGAACATTCAATGGGTGGGTGCGCCCGTCAGTGGTGGTACGACAGGCGCTGAAAAGGGCACCTTAACGCTCATGGCGTCGGGGCCCTCAAGCGCGTTTGAGCAAGCCAAGCCCCTGTTGTCAGTCTTGGGCACAAATATTTTCTATCTGGGCGAACAGCCAAGCTTAGGCCAGACCATGAAAATCATTAACAACACACTTTGCGCGGTCAACATTGTGGCAAGTTGTGAAACCCTGGTCTATGGTGCCAAAGCAGGGTTAGATGCAAAAACGATGCTAGATGTCATTAACGTTTCAAGTGGACGCTCGTTTATCACGCAAGAAAAAGTCCCGCAGTGTATTTTGAATCGTGAATTTCCGACACGTTTCACAACCGACCTGCTGCACAAAGATATTAAACTTTGCATTGAAGAGGCTGAAAAACTCGGGGTTCCCATGACAGTGAGCCCAGCCGCCCGTCAGTTTTTATCGTTTGCCATTGGGCAGGGCGATGGACCAAAGGATTATGCCAACATCATTAAGCATATCGAGGGTTGGGCCGGTGCCGAGTTTGGAGCAAGTGCGTCTAAGGCTGGATAGCCAACAGTTGCGTTATTTTTTTTTAACTTTCTAAATTGAGGTGCCTATGAAATTTCGCGTTCTCTTGAATCTTTTGATGTTCGCTGCCGCTCTGATGATGAATCCGGTACTTGCGCAATCGGCTGAGTCGACCAAATTAGGTGATGAAAAGTACGAACCGCGTGTCGGTCAAAGTGGTAAGGACGTGATTTGGGTCCCCACCAACGATGCAGTGGCTGACGCTATGTTGAAAGTCGCAAAAGTCAAGCCGACTGACATCGTCTATGACTTGGGTGCAGGTGATGGCAAGATTGCGATTGCAGCCGCTAAGAACTTTGGCGCGACTTCGTTTGGTATTGAGTACAACAAAGAAATGGCCGAACTCGCGAGACGTAATGCCGAGCGAGCAGGGGTGTCCGATAAAGTCAAAATTATTAATGGAGATATTTTTGTTGAGGATTTCTCTAAGGCCACCGTGGTGACAATGTATCTGTTGCCCGACTTGAACTTGAAAATTCGCCCGACGATTTTAAAGATGGCTCCGGGCACACGGATCGTGACCAATTCGTTCAATATGGGCGACTGGGAGCCTGACGATACAGTCGGAACCGGCTATGCACAGGGTTATTTCTGGGTGGTGCCAGGCAATGCGGCTGGCAAATGGACTTTAAAAGGGATGGAAGGCTCGCAGCAGCCGGGCACGTTAGAACTGACTCAGCGTTATCAAAAGGTCGGTGGTGTTCTAAACCTGTATGGGAAGAGTCAACCGATTTTGGCTGCGACACTGAGCGGTAATCGACTGAAATTTACTTTTTTAGATCACAGCAATCAGTCGCGCATTATGGATGTGACCCTCAATGGCAATGAGTTTACAGGTCAAGTGTTTGAAAACTCTGCGCTCTATTCGATTACTGGTACCCGTACTCAATAATGACCTCTTCGACGACAACAAACGCTCTACCAGCGAAACAACTTAGCGCTTTTAGTGCAATCGCCATTATTGTTGGGATTGTGATTGGTGCGGGTATTTTTAAAACACCGTCAATGGTCGCTGGCGTCACGGGTGATGCCGGATGGCTGATTGTGGCCTGGGTTTTGGGCGGTGTGATTTCGTTAGCGGGTGCACTTTGCTATGCCGAGCTTGCGAGTACGTATCCTCACGCAGGAGGTGATTATCATTTCCTGGCGCGTGCCTTTGGTAAGCCTGCATCGTTTTTGTATGCTTGGGCCAAAGCGACGGTGATCAATACGGGCTCCATTGCTTTGCTCGCGTTTGTTTTTGGCGACTACATGAGTAAAGTCGTGAACTTAGGCGCACATTCCACTGCGATCTGGGCCATTGGCGTTGTCTTGGCCTTGACGCTGATCAATTTGATTGGCTTGAATGCGGCCTCTTGGGTGCAGACGTGTCTGACCATCATTGAAGTCACAGGGCTCTTGTGTGTTGCGGTCGCTGGCTGTGCCTTGGCAGGTGATGCGCCCGCTTCACCTGCACTGTTCTCGTCGTCGCCTAGTCTGGGGATGTTTGGGTTGGCGATGGTGTTTGTGCTCTTGACTTATGGGGGCTGGAACGAAGCTGCCTATATTTCGGCAGAGGTGCGGGGGGGCAAACGTGCGATTGTGCCCGTCATCGTGATTAGTATCTTGATACTGACCTTGATCTACTTACTCTTTAATATTGCGGTTCTTGCCGGTTTAGGTTTGTCGGGACTGGCCGGCAGCAAGGCAGTTGCTGCGGATCTGATGGGTAAGGCCTTTGGTCCTTGGGGTGAAAAAGCACTTGGTATTTTTGTAGCGGTTTCTGCCTTGACCAGTATTAATGCGACCATGATCGTCGGGGCGAGAACGAACTACGCTTTGGGTCGAGATTGGCCTGCCTTGCGCTTTATGGGAAACTGGCATGCTGGCCGCGGTTCCCCGGTGGCTGCGTATTGGGTGCAATCTATTTTGAGTTTGGCCTTGATCGGGCTTGGCGTTGGCTACACCGATGGTTTTGAGGTCATGGTCGAATTTACGGCTCCCGTGTTTTGGGGATTTTTATTTTTAGTGGGTGTGTCGCTCTTTGTCCTGCGCGTCAAAGATCCACACACCGAGCGCCCATTTAAAGTGCCGTTATATCCATTGACACCGATTTTATTTTGCCTCACCTGTGCGTATCTCACGTATTCAAGCGTGACGTACGCGATTAGCAAGGGCGCCGTTTATATTTCGTTAAGTGTCATGGCAGTGGGGGTTGTGGCATTGTTCGTCACTCACGTTGCAAAAAAAAGCACTTGAGTAGTCGTGCTGGGGTCCAATGCGATGCCGCCAGTTTATGAACACGCACTCGCACTCACTTCAACGCAGTTATTGTTTGACCCGCGTCTGAGCCAATGGGTTCATAAAGAGGTAGAGGTTTGGTTATTCGAGGGTGTTCAGGCGCGCCAACGGCTCGCCTCGATGCTCGAACAACGTGGTGTGCGGGCGAAAGTCCGCAGCGCCTATAAGCCGCTACTTTGCACCTTTCTAGAAGACGTTGATGCTAGTAATTTGGTTTCAGTGCACATCGAGTATCCCGTGCATATTTCAGCCGATCCGCGACGGTTTTTGCTCGAGGGTTATCCGCTAGATAGTGTGATGCCCGGGGTGGCTCTTTCTTGGGTTGCGCAAAGAGATGTTGTTGCAACAGCTCAACCTGCATACCAAGTAACGCTGACCGACCGCAGTGGAGCGAGTCAAGTCTATTCAGTATTGGCGCCGAATGCTCTCAAGAACGATGCGACTCTAGGGGTTCAAGCGCTGTGTCCCACAGGTTATCTGCGAGTAACTGATCCAGTTTCACAAAAAGTGATTTACGCGGGATCGTTTCAGACTGAGTTTGAGCAGGTCTTTCAAAGGATCATGCATTGGGTGTCACAACATCCTTGGGGCGATGCTGAACCCTATTTTGAAAGACTGGTGTTACGTGTCGAGCTACCCGGTGCTGAAACGGTTGATGCCCAGGGACAGCTCATCTTAAGTACCTACGAAGCTTTGCACGAAGATCTTTATTTTGCAGTGCTCGAATTTTTTCAGCTGTACTCGAAGAGACCAGTCGGCGATCGCGGTTTGCAACCAGGGCAAATTGTCCCTGACATCCGTGTCGGACGCGATCAAGTTCGCATAATGATTCACAAGTATCCGGTCGGTGCAGTACTGCCTGCATTAGAAAAAGAATGTGCGCCTGATTGCAAAAATGTCACCGATTCGTTGAACAGTTGCCAAGCACCTATTTCGGCTACGGAAGTCAGTCACGTATTGAAGAGTATCGAGGCGCAGGCTTTTGAATTTCAATCGCGCCAGGGTCGTGTCGTCGACGGTTTGCATCGGCCGGGAACCTTGCCCGCCATCGTAGTGACGGGGGGACAACATGCGAACGAGGCCTCGGGTGTCGTTGGTGCGCTTAGAGGCGCGCGCTGGCTGGCGACGCAACCCCAGGCTCATTTCGCTGTAGTACCGCTTGAAAATCCTGACGGTTACGCGCTCTTCGCGCAATATCGTTCGATTCATCCACAACACATGCATCACGCCGCACGTTACACGGGGTTGGGTGACGACCTAGAGTATCGCGAGCAAGCGCCATGGTTCGAGGCAGAAGGGCGCAGGCGGGCGATCGCACTAACCGGCGCTCAATTGCACTTGAGCTTGCATGGCTATCCAGCGCACGAGTGGACAAGACCGTTGACAGGCTATGTTCCGCGGGGATTTTCAAGCTGGAGTATTCCGAAAGGTTTCTTTTTGATCGTACGCTATCAGGCGTCGTTCAAAGCGCTTGCCTTGCAATGGCTTGAAGCGCTGACTGAAGAATTGTCGCGGGTGCCAGGCCTTGCCGATTTTAACCAGCGTCAAATGATGCGTTACGAGTCGTATGCCGGATCGGGTGACTTTGATGTCAAGCATGGTATTGCATGCATGCTGTCACAAAACGATCGCCAAAACGTAGGGGTTAAGCTTGTGACAGAGTTTCCGGATGAAACAATCTACGGGGCAGCATTTGAATTTGCACACTATGTGCAAACCGAGACGGTCAGGCTAGCAGCGACCCATTGGTGGCGTTTGAACGCGCCTGTGAAGGTCTATTCGGTAACTGGCATTTGAAGCATTTAAGCGTCAGAGCAGATGGCTTTCAAGATATAATTTTTTTAGGGCGTTGGTTAGGCTCGTTGTCAGCTCGAAGTTCACCTCACCAATTCTGCGCCACTCTGGCGATGGTAAGCGTTAAATTTTAAATAGCGTTGTCAAACTCAAACATGGCTTCTGGGACTCAGACCATGAAATTGCCAAGAGGTTGCGATTGAAACGATGAGTAGTGGACAGAGTGCGAAAACGTCGCGAGAGGCGACTTTAGAATACGAAGCCGAGGTGCGTGATCTTAAGGCAACGATTGCAGCCTTGCGCGATGCGTTAGAACAAGAGCAGTCAATCAGCACGAGGCGGGTGTCTCAGGCCTCGCTGGCAACCGACTCTGAGATTGCACAGCTTAAAAATACCGCATTGGCTTTGCGCGAAATATTAGAGCAGATGGGTCGGCAAAAAGAACAGGCTGTGCAAGCGGCTGTTCTGGCCGCAAGTCAAGAAATTGCGAGCTTAAAGGCTGCTGTTGTTGAGTTGCGGAACCAGATGGAGCGCATGCGACAAGAAAAAGAGGCCGCGGTACAAGCGGTTGTTTTGCGTACGCATAACGAGATTGCGCAGTTAAAAGAGATGGCAGCGGCTCTGCGAGCCCAGCTTGAGCTTGCTCAACGGTCGCATTAACGCCGTGGTTTCGACCGTATTCTTTTACGCAACTCCACAGAGTGTAAATATTCAACGCGATAGGCGCTCGTGAGCGACAGAGAGAACATGAAAAAATCAGCACTTAAAACTACGGGTTCAACTTCGCTTAGTAAGCTCGAAAAGCGCCTGCACTTAGCGGATTTTTTACTCAAGCTTTCAAACCAAATGTCGGCCTTCGGCAATCTTGACGACATATTAAACGCCTTTGTCGAGATCGCGACCCGAGAGATCAATGCCGAGCGTGGCACGATATTCTTGAATGATTCAACGACCAATGAGTTGTATTCAAGAGTGGCGCAAGGACATTTGCGTCATGAAATTCGAATCTTAAACAGTAGCGGTATTGCCGGCAGTGTGTTTACCACGCAAGAGAGTCTGATCATTTTAGATCCCTACGCCGATCCACGCTTTAACCAAACAATCGATGAGCAAACGGGCTTTGAGACGCGTAGTATTTTATGTGTGCCGATTCGAACTGGCAACGGCGAGGTGATTGGTGTGGCGCAGTTGTTGAATAAGCAAAAGGGGCGCTTCACCAAAGTTGATCTGACTTTGCTCGAAAAAATGACTATGCAGGCGTCTATGGCGTTGCAAAATGCGCAGTTCATTGAAAATATGCGGGCGATCCGTGCGAAAGAGGTTGAGTTTTTAAATGTCATCTCTGAGGTGACTTCTGATATCAACATCAGTTCATTGTTAAAAAATGTCATGAGCGAGATTACCCGGATGCTCAACGCCGATCGCTCAACCTTGTTCCTGAACGATGAAAAGACCGGCCAGCTTTGGTCAGAGGTGGGGCAGGGCTTGGATTCACTGCAAATCCGTTTGCCGAATCATTTAGGTATTGCCGGTGCGGTGTTTACAAGCGGCAAGGTGATCAATATCCCTCACGCTTATGCGGATCTGCGTTTTAATCCTGCCTTTGATAAAAAAACGGGTTACTTCACACGTTCGCTACTTTGTGTGCCGATCACTAACAAAGAAGGGAAAGTGATTGGTGTGACACAGGTGCTTAATAAGCACGGTGGCCCGTTTAATCAAGAAGACGAATCGCGCCTAAAAGTGTTTAGCTCTGAGATTTCGATTGCTTTACAGAACGCAAAATTGTTTGCCGATGTGCAAAGCATGAAAAACTACAATGAGAGCATGCTTGAATCCATGTCGAGTGGGGTACTCACACTTGATGAAGCCGAACAGATTGTGACCTGTAATGCGGCTGGCTTGCGCATCCTACAAACAACGGCAGCAGAAATCGTAGAAAAGCCTTTTTCTCAAATTTTTTATGACACCAATTCCTGGGTGCTCGAAAAAGTGAAACGTGTGATGCACACCGGCGAGGCCGACATCACCGTAGATGCAGAGATTGAAGTTGCCGAGCAGACGCTGTCCGTCAACCTGACGATTGTTCCCTTGAGCGGCGCTGATCATAAGCGCCTTGGCTCAATGGTGATGCTCGAGGATATCTCAAGCGAAAAGCGTATGAAATCGACTATGTCGCGTTACATGGATGCGTCGATCGCTGATCAATTGCTGGCAACCGGCGCGGATTCAATGGGTGGCGTGAGCGTGCCGGCCACTGTTTTATTTTCTGATATCAGAGGCTTTACAACCATCACCGAAGAGCTTGGACCGCAAGCGACAGTGAGTATGCTTAACGAATATTTTGAAATCATGGTCGACTGCTTGCGCCAAGAAGACGGCATGCTCGATAAGTTTATCGGTGATGCAGTCATGGCAGCCTTTGGGATTCCTGTGGCGCACAGCGATGACGAAGATCGTGCGGTCCGCACGTCGATCTCAATGATTACTCGTCTTGCTGACTGGAATGTCATTCGTTTGAGTGAAGGAAAGAAACCAATCAATATTGGGATTGGCTTAAACACGGATGTGGTGGTGTCCGGCAACATCGGCGCCAAAAAACGGATGGACTACACCATCATTGGTGACGGCGTGAACCTGGCAGCACGTCTTGAGTCTGCGTGTAAACAGTATGCTGCAAAAATTTTGATCAGCGAGTTCACGCAAAAGAAATTACGTGGCACCTATCGCATGCGCGAAGTGGATTTGGTTGTCGTGAAGGGAAAAACACAACCTGTTGCGGTGTTTGAAGTCCTTGACTATCACACTGAGCAGACGTTTCCGAACCTAATGGATGTCGTCAGCCATTTCAGGGACGGTATCGCTAAATATCGGCGCGGTGAGTTTGATTTGGCGATTAAGGCCTTTGAACAAGCACTTGGCTTCAATCCCAACGACACGCTGTCGCAGATCTATATTGAGCGCTGTAATACGCTGCAACAGCATCCCCCTGAAGGCGCTTGGGATGGAGTCTGGCGCATGGAAGGCAAGTGATTTGAGCGGTCACGACTGATCATTTAATGTTTTAGCCCGAGCGTTGCTAAACTTTCGCCATACGCGATTGTGTTTTCGCACAAAAAAACGACAACATCGTTGGGATCCATGTTTTCGAGTATTTGGACGATTTGTTCAACGACGTCGCTAGCCGTGTTGACGCCTGAGACGTGGATTTGTACGCCGCTCTCAAATACGCTGATGGGCACCAAACGTTCGACGATCGCCATGTCAACAGGCGCGACAACGACGAAGGCCTGTACTTGTAAATCATCGGCACGAACCTCAAGTAAGACACCGCCTTCGACGGTTTCTAAAACTTTACTGTTAATCATGAGGTCCATGCGATTCTTCCGATCTAGGCTTAAGCCGCTTTGACGGTTAAGACTTTTTCTTCAAGGGCATTGAGTAACCCTGAAAGCAGTTGGTTGAGTTCGGCACACATCAAGGTCAAGTCGCCGTCAAACTGTTCATTGGCATCGACAGGCATATTTTGCTCGGCTTGATCCAAAATGTCTTGCGGCGCGACGCGCTTGATATCTAGGTTTTCAGTCAAGACAAAGGAAATACGATCATTGAAGGTGAGGGCCAGGCGCGTGCATTGTTTGCCGGCTTTGATGTGTTTTTGAATATCGTCGCTGTCGAGTGCGTGTTTAACGTAGCGCACCGCAGCGGCTTTGTCGCCGCCGGCCCGTAATTCGGCATCTTGATCCACAGAAAAGTTCGTCGGCCCATGTCCGCCTAGTACCCAATCGGTCATCGCAGCGGCAGGGCTGATGGTGACCTGAACCGGCTCAACTGGAAACGGATAAATCGCTTTACCTAAAGCCGTGAGGATTTCTTCAGACTTTGAGCTTGAAGCAGTATCTATGACGAGCCAATGATTGACCGGATCGATCCACACCCGAGTATCGCGCGCGAGACTAAACGCGCGTGGCAGCAAGCTTTGCGTGACTTCTTCTTTGAGGTCGCGCATTTGTTTGCGGCCCGGCTTGAAACCTTGTTGATCTTCGAGTTCTTGCGCACGCACTTTGGCAAACTGATTGATTACCGAAGTGGGGAGTAGTTTTTTTTCAGTGCGATAGGCGCAGAGAATCTGGCGACCGACACTGTACGCAAAGCGCACATCTTCTTCACGAGGGGGAATCCAGCCAATTGAAAGGGGTGCAGCCGCCCCGGCTGAGACAAATTGTTCTTTCGCAAGCAGTGCGTCAAGTTGGGCGGCAGTCCACGTCCAGGTAGGTGCTAGACGAAATAACTTAAGATTCTTAAACCACATAACGCATCCGTAAAAAAGAAATTGATTCTAGCCGATGCGTGGCACGCACTTCTCCTTGGGGTGGGTCAAGATTGTCTAGTCATGCCTTCGAAAGTGGTGTGGATCACCAGATCAACAATATCCTGATCAGAGAATGCGCCACCCATTTTTAAAAAATCCGACACCGGATCGCACGAGCGGGCAAAGATGGTGTACAGAATCACCTCGCCGGGCAGCGAAGCCGCTAACGTACCTAGCACTTGGGCCTCTTCGATCCACTCACCGAGTTGTTCGGTCAGTGTGCTGAGGCGTTCAATGTAGGGCGGGTAGCTCAGTAATGCTTGCTGAATGCTTGACCGGGTCGAGGGTAATAAAGGCATTGTGCCGCCCAAGTGCTCTGTCACCGCCCACCGCACGACCGCTTTGAGCTTGTCTAGGGGCGGCTGGTGTTCTGGTAGTGCGTTGGCGATGGCGATGGCGCTTTCAAGCAAGCGAGTCATTGACGCGGCGGCTAATTGCTCTTTTGACTCAAAGTGTTTATACAAACTGGCTTTGGCGATGCCAACGTCGGCGGCGACCTCATCCATAGTCATGAGGTCAAACCCTTTTTGGGCTAAGAGCCGATTAACAGAATCAAGAATTGCATTCTCTCGGAATTGCAGTTGTTGCTTCTTGAATGACATTTTGGCAGGAGGAGTTTCGATCATTCGATTTCGCCAGTTACTAGAGTATTATTTCCGAATAGTTCATTTTATTACTAATTAGTAACTTTTTATACTTTGTAGTGTATATTGGCATTAATTATTCGTTTTTATAGGCCTGAGTCTGATTATGCCTGCAAGCGCCACCTTTGACGATGTTTCTGTAGTGTTTAGGCCAGAAGACTTGCCAAACAGTTTACGTGCGCAGGCGGGCGAGGTGTGGGCGCAATGCGGTCACGGAATTTTTAGCTGGAGTGTTTTTAAGTTTTACAAAATTTCCTTGCTGACTGCATCTGGTCATTTTGATCCGGCCGAGCCGTATCTATTGGTACTTTCATACCTGCGTAAGTTGCCTGCTCAGCAGATCGTCTCAATCTCAATGCAGGAAATTCAGCGGTTGGCCACCCCGTCGGCAGAACAACTGGTTACGTGGCGCAGTGCGCTTGAGCAGATTGTGCCCGATGTTGGGTTGGGGGATTGTTTGATTGGCTGGTTTCAGCCGGGTCGGGGTGTTTGTTTTTTTTCTGCGACGGCAGAGCTCGGGTCAATACTAGATCCAGAGTTTGCCGCCGCCTTTTCGGCAATCTGGCTTGATGCGCGCACGCAGCGACCCGCCTTGCGGCAAAGCTTGCTAGGTCTTGAGAGCGCCTGATGATCGTTGACGCCGCACAGACCACGAGCAGCACTGAACAAAACACTCGGACTGCGCTTGCGCCGGGTAGTCGCATCGCAGTTGTCGGGTCTGGGATTGCCGGTCTATCGACGGCGTGGTTGTTGGCCCAAAAATATCAGATCACACTTTTTGAAGCGGGGGACTATTTCGGTGGTCATTCGAACACAGTGAATGTGACCTTGGAAGGGATCACACACCCCGTTGACACGGGATTTTTAGTTCACAATGATCTGACCTATCCGAATCTAGTTCCACTCTTGGCGCACTTGGGCGTACCGGTGCATGCCAGTGAAATGTCGTTTGGTGTATCGCTACAGAAGCCTGATCTTGAGTGGGCAGGTACTGATCTCAGCACCGTCTTTGCACAGCCACTCAATTTTTTTCGGCCACGATTTTTAAGAATGCTTTACGATATCTTGCGCTTTAATCGTGAGGCTGATCGCTACCTGGCCGAAGCGCGAATCGCACCGATGACGCTGGGTGCATTGCTCAAACGCGAGAATTATGCACAAGCCATGCAAGACTGGTACTTGTTGCCGATGGCCGCCGCAATTTGGTCAACACCAGTCAGCGCAGTACTGGATTTTTCAGCCGAGACTTTTTTGGCTTTTTGTTTGAATCATCGCTTGTTACAAATTGAAAATCGTCCCCAATGGAAAACTATTTTAGGGGGATCGCAGGTGTACGTGCGTGCTATGTTGGCCCGAATTTCAGATGCCCGCCTGGCTTGTCCGGTAACGCAAGTGAGTCGAAGCGCTGACTCTGTGCGTATTACGTCTTCTCGTGGGGTAGAGCATTTTGATGCGGTGGTGATGGCCTGTCATGCACCGACTACGCTCGCCTTGCTCGATGCGACACCTGCCGAGCGTCAAGTGCTATCGGCCTTTCATGTGCAATCCAATGAGGCTGTTTTACATACGGATATAGCATTGTTGCCAAGACGTTCAAAGGTCTGGTCAGCGTGGAACTATATGTCGGTAGGTGGGCAAGGCGGGGCGAGTCCGGTCGCTGTGAGTTATTGGATCAATCAACTGCAACCCTTGCCGTTCAAGACCCCAGTGATCGTGACGCTCAATCCGCATCAGGCGCCGGATCCCGACAAAGTCTTGGTGCGTTTTTCTTATGCGCATCCCGTGTTAGATCAAACTGCGAGTCGCGCTCAAAAATCTCTATACATGCTGCAGGGGCAACAACGGACTTGGTTTTGCGGTGCTTGGACCGGCTATGGTTTTCACGAGGATGGTTTGAAGTCTGGTTTGCGCGTCGCACGCGATTTTGGGGTGACACCGCCCTGGCAGGCCATTTATGACTGAGGCGTCAATCTTGTTATGCCAGGGACGTGTGATGCACGCACGACTGCGTCCCTTTGTTCATCGTTTTGTGTACAGAGTGTTCTGCTTGCGCTTGCGTCTGGATCGACCCGTTGACCTGGACGGCTACACGAATTGGTTGTTTGGTTATGAATGCGCTAGACCCGTGAGTTTTAGAGCGCGCGATCACGGTGCGCGTGATGGCTCAGATCTGATGCAATGGATCGCAAGTGTTTTAGACGCGAGTGACGTGCGCTTTGAACTTGGTGCAGTGTGGTTGCAGTGTTTCCCACGCGTGTTTGGCTATGTGTTCAATCCCGTGAGTTTTTGGTTGATTCATGATCGGCAAGGGGTGCTTAGGGCCGTGTTGGCCGAAGTGAACAATACCTTTGGCCAACGTCATCAATATGTACTAACCGCAAAAAATTTAGCCCCGATTGACTCAAGCTCAAATCTGGCATGTCAGAAATTTTTTCATGTTTCACCTTTTTGCGATGTGCAGGGGCGTTATCAGTTCGAACTTGACGAGCGCGCCGGGCAACCGCGTTTAGCGATTGATTATTTTGATGGTGAACCCGAACATTTACCTTTATTGCGTACTGCGATTGTTGTAAGGCCGCAGCCGTTAAGCGTCAGCGGGTTACTGGGCGCGCTGCTCACGATGCCCATGATGACGTTCGGGGTGATGCTGCGAATTCATATTCAAGCCTTTAAACTTTGGCGACAAGGGGCAAAATATCGATCAGTTCCGTCTTTGCCAAAAGACGAGATTACTCATAACTTTAAGGTTCACGAATGAATCTGAACGAACAGCAACTCTCATCTGACTCAGCGCGTATGCGTTGGTCCGGGCGATTATTGATCAGACTGTTGAAGCGAGTCACGCAGGGTTCTCTCAAACTGGTTGACCCTCAGGGATCAAGTTTGCAGTTAGGGCAAACCGGTACGTCCTTGCATGCAGAATTGCAGATATATGATTGGCGTGCCGCGGGTCTCATGTTGCGTCAGGGTGATGTGGGGTTTGCTGAAAGTTTGCGACGCGGTTGGCTCGATTCACCGAATTTTTTGTCTTTGTTTACGTTGGCCCTGCGTAATGAGCAAGTGTCAGAGGCTGTGAACGGACACTGGTGGGCGTTGTTGCTTAAAAAGTTGTCACACTGGGTACTAAAAGATAATAGCCGTCGGGGTAGCCGTCGCAATATCTTGAGCCACTACGATGTGGGCAACGATTTTTACCGACTTTGGTTAGACCCCTCGATGACGTATTCGGCGGCCTGGTTCGAAGGAGACTTGACGCGAACGCTGCAGGCAGCGCAAGAGGCGAAGTACGATCGAATTTTGAATCAATTGCAGGCGACGGCGGGCCAAACCATCCTTGAAGTGGGTTGTGGATGGGGCGGGTTTGCAGAACGGGCGGCTCAGCGCGGCTTGAACGTGGTTGGCATTACGCTCTCGGATGCTCAGCTTGAGTGGGCAACAAAACGTATGCATGAGGCTGGGATCAATGAACGTGTCACGCTACGTTTGCAGGATTATCGCGATGTTCCAGAACAGTTTGATCATATTGTCTCGATCGAAATGTTTGAAGCAGTGGGGCTGTTGCACTGGCCAAGTTATTTTCAAATGCTTGCACGTTGTCTGAAACCAGGTGGTCGCGCGGTGGTGCAAACCATTGATATCCAGGATCAGCGCTTTGACGCCTACCGACGCGGCACAGATTTTATTCAACAATATATTTTTCCGGGTGGCATGTTGCCAAGCCCTACGCGCTTTGAAAAAGAATGTGCTGCGGTGAATTTGCGCGTGCATGACACCTTGTCGTTTGGTCTTGATTATGCTGAGACACTTAAGCGTTGGGCGCAGCAATTTGAAACAACCATTTCATCGATCCGCGAACAGGGTTATGACGATGCGTTCATCCGAATCTGGCGAATGTATCTCGCGTATTGCGAAGCAGGTTTTAGAGAACAACGAACGGATGTCAAGCAATGGACACTTTGCGCAAATTAATAGCTGGTTTGTTTTTACTGTGGACGACACTCGGAGTCGTAGCTGCGAGTGGTCTGACGCCGCCATTGCCCAACGCGCAGTGGGTTGGACAGGGCCAATTTAGTCGTTTTGGTTTTTCGGTTTACCAGGCCCAATTATGGGCACCGCTCGGACGCTACGCATCGGGCGAACCCTTTGCACTGTCGCTGACTTACTCGCGTGAAATCCTCGGTGCAAAGTTGGTACAAGCATCTCTGGACGAAATGCAAAAACTTCAAATGCCAGCGACACAAAGTAAAGAGTGGCGTGCCGCACTCGAACGCGTACTACCCAACGTGCTGCCCGGGGATTCAATTACCGGCGTGTATCACCCCGGACAAGGGGCGGTGTTTTTTCATCGCGACCAAAAAACCGGAAAAATCGAAGACGAGTTAGCCAAATATTTTTTTGCCATTTGGCTTGATCCGCGCACCAGCGAACCGGGTTTGCGTCAAGCTTTGTTAGGCGGGCGGCAGTGAAACCGCTGGGTCTGTTGTGTTACGCCGCTCTAGGGCTACCTTTGGCGATGGCAATGATGCCGATCTATATGATCGCGCCCAAGTTTTATGGTGATGTGCTGGGGC
The DNA here is from genome assembly GCA_943331855.1 of Bordetella parapertussis. Taxonomy (GTDB): domain Bacteria; phylum Pseudomonadota; class Gammaproteobacteria; order Burkholderiales; family Burkholderiaceae_B; genus Zwartia; species Zwartia parapertussis_H. Next base: position 5,325 of record CALQNE010000022.1, on the reverse strand, counting down.
TTGAGTTAGGGGCACTTGGGGCTGTTTTATTTTTTACCCGCCTGCTGGATACGGCGCAAGATCCTTGGATTGGCGGTTTCGTCGATCGACTTCAGCGGCATCAAAACGGTTGGCGGTATGTCATGGTCGCGGCTGCCTGTTTGTTGGCAGTGGGGTTTGTACTTTTGTTTACGCCTCCAGTCTGGTCTCAGACCGGTTTGCTGTTTTGGCTGAGCGGTGCGTTGGTGTTGGTATACGGCGGGCACAGCTTGTTAAGCGTGTGTTATCTCACCTGGGGCGCACGTTTGACAGACGACCTTGCTGGACGGTCTCGCGTCACGGCCTGGCGTGAGGCATTTGGCTTGGTGGGGGTCGTTGTGGCCTCAGTGCTGCCAGTGCTTTGGGTGACGCAGCTCGGGCCGCGAATGGGGTATGAATTATTTGCCTGGATTTTTGTGGCGTTGTTAGTGATTGCGCTTGGCATCACACTACGCGGAGCCCCTGCACCCAAGGTGGCGAGCATTCAAGGGGCTGGCGCCTGGCGCCAAGCGTTAGCACCGGTAGCAGTGCGTCGCGTTTTACTTTTTTATTTGTTTAATGCGATCTCAGTGGCAATTCCGGCGACGCTAGTCTTGTTTTTTATAGATGATGTGGTGCAGGCGCCTCAACAGGCCGGGCTATTTTTGGGGATCTATTTTTTTGTGGGGATGTTGACGTTGCCTATCTGGGTGAAGTTGGCTGACCGGGTGGGTAAAGCGCGTGCTTGGTGCTGGGGTAGTGGTTTGGCAGGCCTGTCGCTTTTGAGTGCCTCTTGGGTGGGTGCGGGCGATGTCTTTTTTTACGGCGCAGTTTGTGCAATTGCTGGTGCCGGTTTGGGAGCAGATGTTGCATTGCCGCCTGCTATGTTGGCCGACGCGATTCCACCGAGTTACCAGCAAAACACGGGTTTGTATTTTGGGATCTGGGTTTTGATCGGCAAGTTCGCACTGGCCCTGGCTGCCGGGTTTGCATTGCCAGCGCTGCAATTTTTTGACTATCGACCCGGCAACACTGAGTCTGCGTCAGCCTTGACCTTGCTTTATGTGTTTTTACCTTTTCTGTTTAAGTGTTTGGCGATGTTCGTTCTATTTTCACAATCCTTTCGCGATTTTCTGACGAGAGTGCAAATTCAAAAGGAGTCATGATGAAACTGAAAACCCTATTGGCATCGGCAACGGCCGCGCTGTTGACCGCCTGTGGCAGTGTGGATGTTGCGCATTACGCTGCCGAGAAGCCTTCGCTTGAGTTGCCCAGCTTTTTTAATGGAACGATTGATGCCTGGGGAATTTTTCAAAAGCGCAGCGGTGAAGTGGCGCGTCGGTTTAATGTAGAAATTCAGGCGACGTGGGTCAGTCCAAATGAAGGTATCTTGGACGAGCGGTTTGTCTATTCAGACGGTGAGAAACAGCGACGCGTCTGGACGCTCAAGCGTCAGTCGGATGGTACCTGGCAGGGTACGGCGGATGACGTTGTTGGGGTGGCAACGGGTCGAGTGTCGGGTAACGCTTTGCGCTGGACTTATGTCATGCGATTGCCTGTCGATGGTAAAGAGTATCTGGTGAATTTTGATGATTGGATGTGGCAAATGGATGAGTCATCCATGATGAACCGCTCAACAATGTCAAAGTTTGGTGTTGATTTGGGTGAGGTCACCTTGTTTTTTCGTAAACGCGTTGCGCCTAAGGCTCCATGATGAAAGCGCTTAATAGCCCTGTTACATCCTGGGCGGGCAAGCGGGTATGGTTAGTTGGCGCCTCAAGCGGAATTGGCGCAGCGTTAGCGCAGGCGTTACTGAAGGCTGGGGCGCACGTGGCTGTCTCAGCGCGTCGCGCAGAACAATTGGTGATGGTTGCAGACTCGCATGCAAACGCGCATGTCGTGCCTTTAGACGTCACGCAGAGCGATGCCTGGCCTGTGGCCCTGACGCAGGTGCTTGAACGCTTGGGCCATATTGATTTGGTTGTACTGGGCGCTGCGCGTTACGACCCCACCCATAGCTGGCAAATTGATCTTGAACAAGTTGAAAAAAGTTTTGATGTCAATGTCGTGAGTCTGTATCGCGGCTTGTCGGTGGTTGTGCCTTATATGCTTGAACGAGGTCATGGTGGTATATCGATGATTGCAAGTATTTCGGGTTATACAGGCTTGCCTCGTGCGTTAATTTATGGGGCAACAAAGGCGGCTTTACAAAACCTGGCTGAAACGCTTTATTTCGAACTCGCACCTAAGGGCCTATCCATATACTTGATCAATCCTGGTTTTGTACAAACACCGATGACATCCGACAATGATTTTAAAATGCCAGGATTGATGATGCCCGAGGCGGCAGCCCAAGCGATTATGGCGGGGTTCGAGCGAGGGGACTTCGAAATTCGTTTTCCGAAGACCTTTTCGTTTGTACTGCGGTTGGTCAGTATGTTGCCTGATCGCGTACGGTTTGCTCTTTTGCACAAGACAACAGGAATGTGATGCAGGACTCTCATGCTCGCTTCGATGAGTTGGCACAGTGGTTTGAAACACTGACACCCGAAACGTTAAAAAAAATTGATCAAATCTATGCGTCCGATGCTACGTTTCGCGATCCGTTTAATCGGGTGTGTGGAAGTGACTCGATCCGTCTGGTTTATCAGCATATGTTTGAACAACTGGTTGAGCCGCGTTTTGTCATCATCACAAAGTTGATACAAGGGCCAGCTGCGTTTATGACTTGGCAGTTTTTGTTTAATTTGCGAGATAAAGCGTATGTCATCGAGGGCGGCACCCACTTCTCAATCGATGATTTAGGCCTGATTGTTGAGCATCGTGACTATTGGGATGCAGCGCAAGAGCTCTATGAAAAGATTCCGTTGCTTGGATTAGTCTTACGTGCTTTGCGACGAAAACTTTCGATAGCCGGGCTTCAGAGTTAATGGCAAAATAAAAAAGCCCCGTAAGGGGCTTTAAAACACTTGCTTAATCGAAGGGTGATCGCAGGCGAAGCATTTTATGCAGCAGAGATACACGCTAGCCGCTTGGTTTCGCGTGTGTCGTCACTGATTAGGAATGCTCGTACGTATTGATATCTCGATCTTTTGTTTCTGTTAAGAACAAGAAGCCCACCACAAGCGTGATGACGGCGACAACGATTGGGTACCACAGGCCGAAGTAAATATCCCCGGTTGCGGCGACCATGGCTGTGGCAACGAGCGGTAGCATGCCGCCAAACCATCCATTACCGATATGGTAGGGCAGTGACATTGATGTGTAGCGAATCGAGGTTGGGAATAACTCAACCAAGAACGCGGCAATCGGGCCATACACCATTGCGACCAGTACAAGCATCGCGATCAAGACAAGTTCGGCCATCACCCAGTTGACCTTGGCTTTGTCTGCAACTGGTTTGAAACCAGCTTCGGCGAGCGTCGCACCAATTTTCTTATCGTCCCATCCTTCAATGCGGGTTTTACCGACCGTGACCACGACTGACTTGCCTGCTTCAGCAGGTAAGGTCTTGAAGGACAATCCTTGCTTAGTCAGATAGTCTTTCGCTCGGTCACAATCAGAGAACTTGCTCCACGGGCCCACAAAGATATGGATATTGCAATTGTCACCTGCGACAGAGAGCGAAGTCTTTTGCACAAACTGCTCAAGGTCAGGATTGACATAGTGGGTTAAGAGGCCAAACAGCGGAAAGTAAGAAACTGCCGCAATGAGACAGCCCGCCATAATAATCTTCAGGCGTCCGATTTTGTCAGAGAGCCAGCCAAAGAAAATAAACAGGGGTGTGCCAACGAGTAGCGAAATGCCAATCAGAATATAGGTTGAGGTCCAGTCAAGTTTGAGCGTGATACTTAAGAAGAACAGTGCGTAGAACTGGCCGGTGTACCAAACGACACCTTGGCCAGCGGTCGCACCTAACAAGGCGAGTAGCACGAACTTGTTGTTCGGATACTTCAAGAAACTGTCGGTAAGCGGTTGTTTAGAACCCTTGCCTTCAGATTTCATTTTCAAGAATACAGGCGATTCGTTGAGCTTGAGCCGAATGTAGATTGAGAAGACCAACAGGATTAAAGAAATCCAGAAAGGCACACGCCAACCCCACGCCGCAAAATCTTTGCCATCCATCGTCAGGCGGGCCACGCCAATGACGAGCAGAGCCAAGAAAAATCCAATGGTTGCGGTTGTCTGAATCCACGCCGTGTTGTAGCCGCGTTTACCGTGCGGGGCATGTTCTGCCACGTAGGTTGCTGCGCCGCCATACTCACCGCCTAACGCCAAGCCTTGCAGCAGACGCAGCGCGACAAGCAGCACAGGTGCCGCCCAGCCGATATCTTTAAACGTTGGAAGCAAACCGACTGCAAAGGTTGCGCCACCCATAAAGACGATGGTGACTAGAAATGTGTATTTACGACCAACCAAATCTCCGATGCGCCCAAAAACGAGTGCACCAAAAGGGCGAACCAGAAAGCCTGCAGCGTAAGTTGCAAAGGCCGACATAAGCGCGGCGGTTTCGTTACCGGGTGGAAAAAATAGTGCAGCAAAGAAAGGTGCGAGCGTTGCATATAAATAAAAGTCGTACCACTCGAAGACAGTGCCGAGTGAGGATGCAAAGATGACTCTGTTCTCCTCTTTCCCGCTGATTGTGGTCGCGCTTGATTCCGCCATGTGATGCTCCTGATGTTGTTATCAATATTCGGGCAATCAATTGATATCGCGTGCGCGTTAGCGTAAATTTTTTACATCGCACAAAACGAATCGTTAGACTGATTGTCCACAGAATAGAGAACCTGACTGACTAGGAACTGACGCAGCGTGCATTTAATGCTTGACGTCGTGCGCAATCGTTCAAGACGCGATGAAGCTGACTTCGATGCGAGTCCCGGAGCCGTGTGGCTCATTGGTTAACGAATCCGTAATGCGAATCGTTGCATCGTGTTGCAGTGCGATTTCGCGCACGATGGCCAAGCCTAAACCACTGCCATCGGCTTTTGTGCCCAAGATTCGATAAAACCGGTCAAAGACGCGTTCTCTTTCTGTCAAGGGAATACCCTGACCGGTATCTTCGACCACCAACATTACGCTCTCATGTGTTTTTGAGACGCTGACCGTGACGTGCCCATGGGCTGGCGTATACAGCAAGGCATTATCAATGAGATTGTTCAAAAGTTCAGCTAACAAAAGTGCTTGACCTTTAATCATGAGAGGCGTGTCGGGTGCTTCAAAGCCCAGATCAATTTGCTTGGACAAGGCGCGCTCGACCCATTGCTGCGTTTGAGTTTGTGCCAGGTCTTTGAGATCAACGGACATCACTTGAATACCCGCAGGGTT
>CALQNE010000021.1 GCA_943331855.1 Bordetella parapertussis | reverse complement strand
TTTGGCTGCGTTAGTGCTGTTTGCCGATTACACACACCAACTTGAGTCAAAAGGGATGAAGATCAGTTTCGACCTGTCTGATCACATGGTCATTATTGGCTTGTTTATCGGTGGCTTGATCCCTTACCTGTTTGGTGCGATGGCGATGGAAGCCGTGGGCCGTTGCGCTGGCGCAGTGGTTGACGAGGTACGTCGTCAGTTCCGTGACATCAAAGGCATCATGGATGGCACGGGCAAGCCCGAGTACGACAAAGCCGTTGATATGCTGACAACCGCTGCAATTAAAGAGATGATTGTTCCATCGCTCTTACCTGTTGTGGTACCGGTTGCTGTGGGCCTGTTGTTAGGGCCTAAAGCGTTGGGTGGTTTGTTGATGGGTACGATTGTGACGGGGCTGTTCGTTGCGATTTCGATGTGTACTGGCGGCGGTGCTTGGGATAACGCCAAGAAGTACATCGAAGAAGGACACTTTGGCGGTAAAGGCTCAGAGGCTCACAAAGCCGCTGTGACCGGCGACACCGTAGGTGATCCGTACAAAGATACGGCAGGCCCTGCAGTGAATCCGTTGATTAAAATCATCAACATTGTGGCGCTGTTGATTGTGCCATTGATGGTTCGTCTGGCCTGATGTCTGTGTAATGGCCTCTTCACTTATTTGAAAAGTGATGAGGCTGTTAAAAAATCGCCCGAGCTAACATTGCTCGGGTATTTTTTTGCTTGAATGGAGTGTGATCTTGAAAGTTTACGTAGCAGGCTATCAGCATGAAACCAATACGTTTGCCCCCACAAAGGCGGACTGGGCAGCGTTTAATCGAGGCGAATCGTTTCCGGCCTTTATTAAAGGCCAACCCATGCTCGATAGCTTGCGTGGCGTGAATATTCCGATTGGTGGATTTATTGAGGCCGCTCGACTAGAGGGATGGAAGTTGATGCCAGGATCGTGGTGTGGTGCGATCCCTTCTGCGCATGTGACGCGCGATGCGTTTGAGCGCATTAGCGACTCAATCCTCGCTGATATACGCCAGGGCGGTTTTGATGCGGTATATCTTGATTTGCATGGGGCCGCCGTGGCCGAACACATTGATGATACAGAAGGCGAGTTGATCGCGCGTATACGTGCGATTGTGGGTCCTGCGGTGCCGATCGTAGCGAGTTTAGACTTGCACGCGAATGTGACCCATCGCATGCTGGCAGAGGCTGATGCACTCGCGTCTTACCGCACGTATCCGCACGTTGACATGGCTAAGACCGGCGAGTTGGCAGCACGACTTTTAAAGCGGCGCCTGACACGCGGTTCAAAAGAGCCGTTGACCTATCGTCGTCTGCCTTATTTGCTTCCGCTGAATGCGCAAAGTACTTGGCTCGAACCTGCAAAATCGCTTTATGAAGAAATCTTTGATCTTGACCGTGAATTTGATACCTGTCTAAGTTTTTGCATGGCGTTTCCGGCCTCTGACATTGCGGAGTGCGCGCCAATGGTGTGGGGCTATGGAGAACGCGCTGAAACGGCGGTGCAACGACTGTATGCCAAGGCCAGCGAACCGACACAATGGAAACTTGAAATATTATCTGCGCGCGATGCAGTCGAACGAGCATGCCTGCTAGGTGAAACAAACGAAAAACCGGTGGTGATTGCGGATACGCAAGATAACCCGGGTGCAGGGGGCGATAGCAACACGACGGGTTTGTTGCGTGCTTGGCTTGAAAAAGGCGCCGGCAAACGTCTGCCGGGCAAGGTCGCACTCGGCTTGCTCTTTGATGCAGCGGCAGCAAAGATGGCCCATGAAGCCGGGTTAGGCGCGTCGATTACGACAACGGTGGGCACGGCAGTGCCAACGTTCACTGGGCAGCTGAGCGATGCACCGGTACAAGGAAGCTTTAAAGTTAAAGCCCTGTCTGATGGCAAGGTGACGCTTAAAGGCCCGATGATGACGGGCTCAACGATCGCGCTGGGCCTGTGCGCCTTACTGGAAATTGAAGGCGTGTTGATCGCTGTGGCAAGTGGTAAAAAGCAATTGCTTGATCGCGAGCTATTTAGGATGTTGGGGGTACATCCTGAAACGATGAAAATTTTAGTGGTAAAAAGCTCAGTTCATTTTCGGGCTGATTTCACACCGATCGCCTCGCATATTTTGGTGGCGAAAGCAGCCGGGCCGATGGCCGCTGACCCAGCAGATTTGCCTTGGACGAAACTTGCGAAAACGACCCGCACACGGCCTTAACGGCAAGCATTGACAAATAAAAACGGGTCACTTGCGTGACCCGTCTAAAACCTTGGTGCCGGAGAAAGGAATCGAACCCTCGACCTTCTCATTACAAGTGAGCTGCTCTACCAACTGAGCTACTCCGGCGGTGTGTTGCAAAAGTTCAAGCACCTTCACAACGTCGCGAATTATAAAGTATTTATCGCGACTGGTTGATTGCGAAACAAAAGCTTTTACTTCACGATAGTGAGTTTTGGTCGCTTTGGCTCGGCCGGTTCAGGGCTTGCAGCCGCTGGCGCCGCGATATTATTTGGTTTTTGTGTCTGCGTACCTGCTGCGAAATTCGCAGTAGAGGTGTTCGTGGCGGCCGTATTTTGTTCGCGATGTTCTTCAACCTCGAAACCCATGCCGGCACCCGTTTCGCGCGCATAAAGAGCCGTGACAGCACCGACTGGGATATACAGGTTTTCAGTGACGCCATTGAAACGCGCCTGAAACTCGATCGTATCGTTACCAAGCGTGAGGCCTTTAGTCGCCATCATGCTGATGTTAAGCGTGATTTGACCGTCTTGGATATGCGCGGGTGGTACGAGCGTGTTGGCATCGACACGCACGACGATTTGGGGCGTATATCCATTATCAGTACACCATTCGTGCAAGGCACGAATCATGTACGGTTTGGTCGAAGTTTCAGCCATCGCAGCGCAGCTTAACGACGCATTACTTTTTCAGAAGGCGTCAGTGCCTCAATATAGGCGGGACGCGAAAAAATGCGTTCGCCATATTTTTGAATAGGCGCTGCTGTTTTTGGAAGCTCAATACCATAGTGGTCAAGGCGCCAGAGTAATGGAGCCATGGCAACGTCTAACATTGAAAATTCTTCGCCAAGCATGTACTTATTTTTGAGCAACAAGGGAGCAAGTTGCGAGAGACGATCACGCACGGCTGCACGCGCGACGTTCATTCGCTTTTCGTCGGCACGAACAGCACGGTCTTCGAGCGCCGCCACATGGATGAACAACTCTTTTTCAAAGTTGTATAAAAACAAACGCGTACGCGCACGCATGACCGGGTCAGCTGGCATCAGTTGTGGATGAGGAAAGCGCTCGTCAATGTACTCATTGATGATGTTTGACTCATACAAAATCAGATCACGTTCGACCAGAATGGGGACCTGACCGTAGGGATTCATGACGGCGATATCTTCAGGCTTGTTAAACAAGTCGATGTCGCGGATTTCGAAATCCATGCCCTTTTCAAACAACACAAAGCGACAGCGATGTGAGAAGGGGCAGGTGGTGCCAGAGTAGAGGACCATCATGATGGATTTCCGTCCTAAAAATGAATACGAATAAAAGCGAAAGGCCAGCGTCTACGTCAGGCAGACGCTGGCCCTGAAAAACAACTTACTTGACGTGCTTCCAGAACGATGCGTTCAGACGCCACGCCACAACGAAAAACAAGCCCAGGAACAACAAGACCCAAACGCCAATTTGTTTGCGCGTTTGCTGGATTGGCTCAGACATCCAGGTCATGAAGTTGGTGAGATCGGCAACATCATTGTCGTAAGCAGAGGTACGTGACGCATCAAGCGCTTTGAACTTGTGCTCGGCCGAGGCCTTGCCATGGTAATTCGCAAGCTTTTCTGTTTTGCTTGTTGAGTAGCCTAGCGCATCATAGGTTGTCGTGACGCGCTCCCATGTAGCGTGACCTTTGCCGCCTGGCGCCTCGTGTTCATGGATCACGACCGAGGTCATTTCGCGAGGACCCTGGCGCTCGTAGAGCACGTGCGGCATTGCTGCAGCAGGATACGCAAGATTATCCCAACCTGTGGGCTTGCTTGTATCGCGATAAAAAGTGCGCAAGTAGGTATAGATGTAATCAGAGCCCGTGGGACCCGCATTCACAGACTTGGCGCGCGCAATGACTGAGAGGTCAGGTGGCATCACGCCAAACCAGCGTTTGCCGTCTTTGACTGCAACAGAGCCCAGCATGAGGTCGCCGACTTTTTCGCCGGTGAATAGCAAGCTGGTGCGAATTTGATCGTCGGTGAGTCCGATGTCATTGAGTTTGTTGTAGCGCATTGATGCTGCGCTATGACAGTTCAGGCAATAGTTTACAAATAGCTTGGCACCGTTTTGCAGTGAAGTTAGTTCATTAATGCGGTTAGGTGCTCGGTCGAGCGGAAACTCTCCGCCCGAAGCATTCGCCGCACTGCAAGTGATTAACAGGGCAAGAGCACAAAGCAGCTTCTTGATCATGGTCATTCCGTAAATTAGGTTAGGCTCAATGGGCGTGGAACGTGACGCGGTCAGGGACCGCTTTGAAGGTTCCGAGACGACTCCATACCGGCATCAAGAAAAAGAAGCCCAGATAGATGAGCGTACCAATTTGCGAGATGAGGTTGAAGAGGTCTGTAGGCGCTTGAGTGCCGAGATAGCCCAAGACAACAAAGTTGGCAAAGAAGATGCCGTAAAGCGTTTTATGCCAACCTGGACGATAGCGAATGGATTTGACAGGGCTGTAATCTAACCAGGGCAGGAAGAACAACAGCACCACTGCGCCACCCATTGCCACGACACCCCAGAATTTTGCGTCGATTAAGCGCAGCAGTACAGCAACGCCTAACAACACAACGGGCACAAGCAGCTTCAAGAGGCCTTTGTTACGCAAGAACATGACGATTGCAGCGAGTACTGCTGCGCCAGCTAACACCCAGGTGAAGTCGTCAGTCGTTGCGCGCAACATTGAGTAGAAAGGTGTGAAGTACCAAACGGGTGCAATGTGCAGCGGGGTCTTGAGAGGATCAGCAGGAATAAAGTTATTAAACTCAAGAAAGTAGCCGCCCATCTCAGGGGCGAAGAAAACAATCGCCATGAAGATGATCAGAAATCCCATAAAACCCATAATGTCGTGCACGGTGTAGTAAGGGTGAAACGGGATGCCGTCAAGCGGACGACCATACTTATCTTGTTTAGTTTTGATGTCGACGCCATCCGGGTTGTTTGAACCCACTTCATGCAAGGCGACCACGTGCGCAACAACCAGACCAAGTAAAACGAGTGGGATCGCGATGACATGGAACGCGAAGAAGCGATTCAACGTTGCATCAGACACCACGTAGTCGCCCCGAATCCAGATCGAGAGTTCAGGGCCAATAAACGGAATCGCCGAGAACAGGTTCACGATGACCTGTGCGCCCCAGAAGGACATTTGGCCCCAGGGCAAAAGGTAGCCAAAAAAGGCTTCGCCCATCAGGCACAAGAAAATACCAACGCCGAAGATCCAGACCAGTTCACGTGGTTTACGGTATGAGCCATAAATCAGAGCCCGCACCATGTGTAGATACACCACGACAAAAAACATCGAGGCACCTGTAGAGTGCATATAACGGATAAACCATCCGCCTGGCACTTCACGCATGATGTACTCGACAGATTGAAACGCAAACTGCGCGTCAGGCTTGTAGTGCATAACCAAAAAAATACCTGTGACGATCTGGAGCACCAATACTAGTAAAGACAGGGCGCCAAAAAAGTACCAAAAGTTAAAATTTTTGGGCGCATAGTACTCAGACAAATGCGCTTTATACGTGGAGGTCAGCGGAAAGCGCTGGTCGATCCAACCTAGCAGTCCGGTCGTTTCGACGGTTTTATGGCCAGCCATGAAAACGGTTCCTTTACTTGTTCAGTGTGACGTTGTGGGGAGTGAGCAACAGACCGTTAGGCCTTGTTGTTCTCGTCAACCCCGACAATGATGCGGGTGTCGCTTAAATACTGATACGGGGGCACTTCGAGATTGTCAGGTGCGGGTTTGTTTTTAAACACGCGACCGGCCATGTCGAAGGTTGAGCCGTGGCAGGGGCATAAAAAGCCGCCATCCCAATTGGAAGGCAGACTGGGCTGTGCGCCTGTTGCAAACTTTGGTGTGGGTGAGCAGCCTAAATGCGTGCAAATACCCACGGCGACAAAAAGTTCTTGTTTGCGCGAGCGCCACTCGTTTTTTGCGTAAGCGGGTGTGTAGCCCGCGCGCGTTGAGTTAGGGTCGGCAAGTTCGCCAGCGTTTTGCTTGAGCGAATCGAGTTGTTCTTTGGTGCGGCGAATGAGCCAAACAGGCTTGCCGCGCCATTCAACAGTGCGCATTTCGCCTGGCGCCAAGGTGCTAATGTCGACTTCAACTGGGGCGCCTGCTGCGCGGGCACGGTCGGAAGGCGCGAAAGTGCTGACAAACGGAACTGCAGCGGCTAAACCGGCCACCCCGCCCATGGCACAGGTTGTGCCGATCCAGAGGCGGCGCGAAGGGTCTGACGGGAGTGTGGCCGGAACCGCACCTTCGTCATCATGCATAACTGAATCCTGACTCATCTTCCTATCCTTGTTGTTGCGCGGGCGACCTTACCTCTTTGTTAATGCCGCCTAGCAGTCATTACCCAACAAACACTTTTTGTCTTGTTGCAAATTTTTTAACCCCTTATTATAGCGCGACCAAGCGAACACTTTCTATGGGAGAAATGAGAAATGGCGTCAGGAAAAGGAATTTTCAAAGAGTTTGAGCAATTTGCGTTACGCGGTAATGTTGTTGACTTGGCAGTGGGTGTGATCGTGGGGGCCGCCTTCGGCAAAATCGTCGACTCGCTAGTCAAAGATATTGTCATGCCAATCGTGAACTTTTTGCTGGGCGGATCAGTTGACTTCAGTAATAAGTACATTGTCTTTTCACGCCCGGCCCAATACGCGGGCCCAGAAACCTATGCGGATTTGACCAAGGCTGGGGCAAACTTGTTTGCATGGGGCAACTTTCTGACGATTGTGATTAACTTTGTTTTGCTGGCGTTTGTCATCTTTTTTATGGTGAAAGCGATTAATACAGCCCGCGCCAAAATGGATCTGGCAGCGCCCCCACCCGCGACCCCAGAAGAAATCGCCTTGCTGCGCGAGATTCGGGATTCGTTAAAGAAGTAAATGAGCACTATACCAAGCATCAACAAATACCCTGATTAAAGAAAGAGTGAGTGCACACTAATATCTTTCACACAAGATATTAGTGTGTTCAGACGGGGTTGTCGATGTCCACAAAGTCCACCCGAATCCCAAATTCTTGCTCGATCGCTCGACCCAGTGCCTCGACTCCGTAGCGCTCGGTCGCATGGTGGCCGGCGCTGATAAAACCAACGCCCGCCTCGCGGGCCAAGTGCACGGTTGGCTCAGAGATTTCGCCTGTAATAAATAACTGTGCGCCGGCGGCAATGGCTTTTTCAAGCATGTTTTGGGCTGCCCCGGTGCACCAGGCAATTCGCTCGACGGGCATCTGATCCATACCAATGACCAAGGGGGTGCGACCTAAGGATTGCGCCACGCGATTGGCAACCTCGGCCAGCGTGGCCGTCCCTGGCATTGACCCAAGCCACAATAGCGCGTTTGGATCTTTGGGTGGGTGGGCCAAAAGCCCCAGAACACGAGCCAGTTGTGCGTTGTTGCCCAGAACAGGATGCGCGTCCAGAGGCAGGTGATAGGCCAGTAAATTCAGGTCATGTGCGAGTAAGCTGGCCAGACGTCGCTTACGCGTGCCGAGAATCCTTGGATCTTCACCTTTCCAAAACCAGCCATGGTGCACCAATAGGGCGTCGGCCTTTCGTTCTGCCGCAATCTCGATTAGCGCCTGACTTGCCGTGACGCCCGCGATAATATGAGCGACAGAATGCTTACCTTCAACCTGTAGACCATTGGGGCAATAATCCGCGAAGGCGGTTGTATTGAGCGTTGCATCCAACCACTGCGTTAAGGTATGTGTTGAAACCGTTTTCATAATTCTCCAGGATGCCTCATGCGTCGTCTTTGGCTGGTGTTTGCGCAAGCAGTCACGGTGTGTATTGCGATTCTATTCGTGGTAACGACTTTACGCCCGGATTGGCTGCAGGGCGCATCCCGAGTGGCGGTACCCCCAGGCACCCAAACGGCGGAGTCGAGGGCAGCTCCTGTTGGTATCTCGCAACAGGCTCCGGGGTCGTATGCGGTCGCCGTAGCGGCCGCGGCCCCGGCTGTAGCCAATATTCACACAACAAAGCGCACGCAAGTTTCCAGAATCCCTTTGCCGCCCGACCCGGTGATGCGCAAATTTTTTGAACAAATGCCTGGGTTTAATCAGTCTCAACAAACGACGAACCTGGGTTCAGGCGTGGTCGCCTCTGCCAAGGGTCATGTGCTGACGAATTTTCATGTGATCGAGGGTGCAGATGAAATCGTTGTGGCGTTGACGGACGGGCGACAAGCGGTTGCGAAGGTCATTGGTGTTGATGCGGACTCTGATCTTGCTGTGCTAAAAATTGAGCTACAAGATTTGCCTGTGCTGGACTTTAGTTCTCTAGAGTCGCCGCGCGTCGGAGATGTGGTGCTCGCGATCGGCAATCCCTTCGGCGTTGGCCAAACAATTACGATGGGGATTGTGTCGGCCTTAGGTCGCGAGGGCCTTGGTATCAATACCTACGAGAATTTTATCCAAACCGATGCTGCGATTAATCCGGGCAATTCGGGTGGCGCTTTGATCGATACGCAAGGCCGGTTAGTCGGTATTAATACGGCCATTTACTCAAAATCAGGCGGCTCATTGGGCATTGGTTTTGCAATTCCTGCGGAGGCTGCCCAAAAGGTCATGAGTCAAATCGTTACCTTTGGATTTGTGAAGCGCGGCTGGCTCGCCATTGAGCCACAAGATGTGACCGCAGACTTGGCTCGTGCGTTTGGACTTGAGCGGGCAGGAGGTGTAATTATTGCAGGCATGATGCGCGACGGGCCTGCGGCCAAAGGCGGGCTTAAAGTGGGAGACATCATTCAAACCATTGACGGCAAGCCGGTCAACGATACGCAACGCTTGATGGCTCGTATTGCCGCTAAAACACCGGGTGATCTGCTTGAATTAGGGATTTATCGAAATGGCCGCACTCAGACCCTGGCGTTAACGGCGGGGCAGCGGCCCGTCAAGCCAAGGTGAGAGCGTACCTGCCCTGGCCGATTTATTTGCTGAGTTCGACCGCAAGTGGTTTGGTTGCCGGAGGATTCGCCGAGAATAGCGATTCAGCCTGAATCAATAGAGGACGCCGCACACTGCCCTCTAGGTGAAAAAAGATTTCTTGCAAGCGCGCGAGGTCTTCATCTTCGGTATAAAACCAACTAACCGGCGTATTTAGAATTTCTGCAACACGACACATCAATTGATAATCGGGCGAATGCTTGCCGCGTTCATACTGATTCATGCGGGCACTAGCTGACATTGGATCGATACCGGCAAGTTTGCCGAGTTTTTCTTGTGACAACCCCGCGCGTAGGCGGGCTTGTTTAAGACGATGAGCGAGCACGATGGTCCCTTTGAAATGCCACAGGTCGAACCACGATAGGTGCGACCAAACGGTGTACTAGCTGATGGAGTAGAAGCAAAACGACCAGCCGGTATTTAAAAGATATACCTTAAAACATTTGCTAACAAGTATTATTTTGCCTGAAACCCTCTTTTTGCAAAGGGCAAAATAAGTCTATTAAAGATGCTATTTTTCAGCAGACTCATCAATTTTGTCTTCACTGCGTGGTTTCACACCACGTGCGACGAGGATACCGATTTCGTAAAGTACACACAAAGGTACGGCTAGTAAAAACTGACTCACGACGTCGGGTGGCGTGACAACCGCCGCCACAACGAAGGCCCCCACAACGACATAACCGCGGGCCTCTTTTAATTTTGCAACGGTGACAATCCCCATGCGTACCAAGAGCACCACGGCGACCGGAACTTCGAAGGTCACGCCGAAGGCTAAGAACATGGTCATGACAAAGCTCAAGTAGGCTTCGATATCCGGCGCTGGCGTAATGGATTGCGGCGCAAAGGAGGCGATAAACGTGAAGACTGATTTGAAGACGACAAAATAACAAAAGGCCATTCCTGCTATGAAAAGCAGCGAGCTTGATACGATGAGTGGCAATGCAAGACGCTGCTCATGTCGATACAAGCCTGGCGCCACAAAGGCCCACACCTGGTAGAGCACCACAGGCAGTGAAACCACAAAGGCGGCCATCATGGTGACCTTCATTGGCACCATAAAAGGGGTGATAACACCCGTGGCGATCATGCGTGTGCCTTGAGGAAGCGACGCTAACATTGGGGCCGCCAAAATGTCATAGATGACGGATGCGCCAGGGTAGATAAATAAGATGACGAACACACCGACGACCGTACCAACTGCGTGCAACAAGCGGGTGCGAAGTTCGATCAGGTGCGACATAAAACTTTCGTTGGCCGCAGGAGCCTCTGCTGGATCCTGGCCGGCTGCAGTGGCGTCGCCTAGTTTGTCTTTGTCAGGGTTATTCGTACTCAAAATTTAGATTCCGTAGTCGTGGCAGCGATCGACTTTTGGTTCGGATTTTGTGTTGACGCGGGCGCCAGTGCGTCGATCTCGAGTTGAGTAGGAGTTGGAATAGGGTTGGGCACGAGCATGGCTTGCACCTCTGCCTCGGCAAATGATTGCATGCCAGGCGTGGCTGCGGCCATTTGCGCGCTGGCGGTGGCTGAGTCGGTGACTTTGACTGGTGATGCCGGAATTTCTGGCGTCACGGGTTCTGGAATATCGGGGTTTGTTAAGGACTCTCGAAGCGCCGAGACGTCTTGCTCGAGAGACTCTAAGGGCTTGCGTAAAGAGGATTCAGTATTTTGCAGGCTTGATTGAACGCTTTGTGCAGCATCTTGCATTTGGTCTTTCAGTTTGCGCAGCTCATCGAGTTCGACTTCGCGCTGGATGTCCGTTTTGACATCATTGACATAGCGTTGAGCGCGCCCAACTAAATGGCCAAGTGTGCGTGCCACTTTGGGTAGGCGCTCAGGGCCGATCACGACAAGCGCGACGACCCCGATTACGAGTAGTTCTGTAAAGCTGACGTCAAACATGGTGTGTGATGTGCCAAAGAGACTCAGCTAGAAAACGCTAGCCGAAACGTATTAATGCGTACCGGGTTGAGTGTTTGTTTTTTCTTTCGCTTGCACATCGATCGTTTCGCCGGTGGCCACACGTTGCACGGGTGCGGCCTCTGCGGTCGCAGCGGCATCACCTTCTTTTGCGTTGGGGTCTTTCATCCCCTCTTTAAAGCCTTTGACTGCCCCGCCTAAATCAGCACCGATATTTCTAATCTTTTTTGTTCCAAAAATCAGTGCCACGATCACTAGAACGATTAGCCAGTGCCAAATGCTAAAACTGCCCATAATTTTTCTCCGAATTAGTTCTTGATGGGGGTGAACCCCTGCCAGGGTCGTTTACCACCAAGGATATGAAAATGAAGGTGATTAATTTCTTGGCCACCCTCAAGGCCCGCGTTCGCGGTTAGACGAAAACCGCCTTCGAGCCCCGGGTTGCAGCCATTTTCTAGCGCAATACGGTCAACCTTAGTCAGCATTCTACCTAACCAGCCAGCATCGTCGGGTTTAACATCTTGCATAGACACGACATGATGGCGGGGTACCATCAATAAATGTACTGGAGCAGCCGGGTGAATGTCATGAAAAACCACACAATCATCGTCTGTATAGACGATTTTTGCTGGGATTTCGCCTTTCACAATCTTGCAGAATAAACAGTTTTCGCTCATGGCAGTGAATTAGAGATTACGGGAAGCTTTTTCTTGAAGGCCAGATACCCCTTCGCGTCGTGCGAGCTCTGCCAACACTTGCTCGGGCCTCAGGCCGTGTTCGGTTAACACGACCAAGCAATGAAACCACAAATCGGCCGTTTCTGCCACGATACGGTCGGCTTGCCCGTCTTTGACGGCCATCACGAGCTCGGTCGCCTCTTCGCCAATTTTTTTCAAGGCGGCGTCTGGCCCCTTTGAAAACAACTTTGCGACGTATGAGGTCGCGGGATCTCCTCCTCGCGCGGGCAGACGGGTCGCGAGCATGTCGGCGATTCGAGCCAGTACGGTGTCAGAGGCCTGAGCATTGACTGGCGTGGTCGGAGATGCGGTCATTTTGGGAAGGGTCATTTATAAATGAGTTCGGGGTCTTTGAGAACGGGGTCTACGGTGACCCATTTAGAAGCTTGCGGGTCGGCGCTTTGTTCAAAGCGTCGATAAAAACAGCTTGCACGCCCAGTATGACAGGCGATGCCGCCAACCTGGTCGATTTTGAGCAAAATGACATCACCATCACAATCTAGCCTGAGCTCAACAAGTTGTTGAACGTGGCCAGACTCTTCACCTTTGCGCCAGATGCGGTTGCGTGAACGAGACCAAAAAACTGCTCGACCCGTGTTGACAGTCTCAGTTAAGGCCTCGGCGTTCATCCAGGCGACCATCAAGATCTGCCCAGTGCTGGCATCTTGCGAAATCGCTGGAATCAAACCTTGTGTATCGAACTTAACCTCGGCAAGCCAGTTGGGAGTTGTCGTCGTCATATTTAACCGTGTCGGACCGCAATACCTTGGTTGGCCATAAAGTCTTTGGCCTGACGCACGGTGAACTCACCGTAGTGAAAAATACTGGCAGCCAGTACTGCGCTCGCGCCGCCGATCGTGACGCCGTCGGCGAGATGTTGCAAGTTACCTACCCCACCTGAGGCGATTACCGGGATTGAAACCGCATCGGCCACCGCACGCGTGAGGGCAAGATCGAACCCTGATTTTGTTCCGTCGCGATCCATGCTTGTTAATAAAAGCTCGCCTGCACCGTAGTCCGCCATTTGACGTGCCCAGGTAACGACGTCCAGGCCGGTGCCGCGGCGACCGCCATGGGTAAAGACCTCCCAGGCCGGGGTTGCACTGCCAACGACTTGCCGCGCATCAATCGCAACGACAATACATTGCGAGCCGTGATAGTTTGACGCTGCACGAACGAGTTCTGGATTTGCGACGGCCGCGCTATTGATCGAAACTTTATCGGCACCCGCATTGAGCAGGCGCTGGACATCACTGACCTGACGCACACCGCCGCCGACGGTAAGCGGGATAAATACTTGAGAGGCAACTTGTTCGATGATTGAAAGGATTAAATCGCGCCCGTCACTGGTGGCGGTGATATCCAGAAAAGTCAGCTCATCAGCGCCTTGCTCGTTGTAGCGTTGGGCGATCTCAATCGGGTCGCCCGCATCAATCAAATCCACAAAGTTCACGCCCTTGACGACGCGGCCAGCCGTGACATCCAGACACGGAATAATTCGACGGGTCAGGCCACTATTGGTGCTTGGCGCGACCAATTGACTCATGGTGCGAGTTCGTCTGCGCGTCGTTGGGCGGCTTCAAAATCAAGGGTGCCCTCATAGATGCTTCGACCTAAAATCGCGCCTTCAATGCCTTCGTCTTCAACGGCACACAAGGCTTCAATGTCGCGAAGGTCGGTCACGCCACCCGAGGCAATCACGGGGATACGGACATGTCTTGCCAGACGGACAGTGGCCTCGATGTTGACGCCGGTCAGCATGCCATCGCGGCCGATGTCGGTGTAAATGATCGCTTCGCAACCATAATCTTCAAACTTCTTGGCCATGTCGAGGACATCGTGCTTAGTCAGCTTGCTCCAGCCATCCGTTGCGACTTTACCGTCGCGCGCATCGAGCCCCACAATGATATTGCCCGGAAACGCGCCGCAAGCGTCGTGTAAAAAGCCAGGATTTTTGACGGCTGCCGTACCGATGATCACGTAAGAGATACCGAAATCGAGATAGCGTTCAATCGTATCAAGATCGCGAATGCCGCCACCAATTTGCACGGGGATATCAGAACCAACCGAATCGACGATGGCGCGAATGACAGCCTCGTTTTTAGGTTTGCCTGCCACAGCACCGTTGAGGTCAACTAAGTGTAGGCGTCGGGCACCGCGGTCAAGCCAAAGGTTAGACATTGCGGTGGGATCTTCAGAGAAGATGGTTGCATCGTCGAGGTCGCCTTGGCGCAGTCGGACGCAGCGCCCGTCTTTGAGGTCAATTGCAGGGATCAGCAGCATGTGATTTTTTTAGTGGTCACGTAAGTTTCAAGTCGCCCGCGATATGCGAACGTTGAGATGGGTTTAGTTTAAGGCTTCCAGTCTACAAAATTACGGTAAAGACGCAAACCATATTCGGCACTTTTTTCAGGATGAAACTGTACGGCAAAGATATTATTAGCCGCAACCGCACAGGCGAACAGGCCGCCGTAATTACTTTCTCCGACGACGAGCTCTGCTTGAGCCGGCACGGCATAGTAACTATGCACGAAATAAAAGGGGGTCATGTCTGGGATCCCCCGCCAAAGCGCGTGCGAACGACTTTGTTTGACAGGATTCCAACCCATGTGCGGCACTTTGAGCTGATCGGCGCCTGTCGTGAAGGCGGGCCCTTGAAATCGTTTGACCTCGCCTTTAAAGATGCCCAGGCTGACCGTGTTGCCTTCTTCGCTGCGTTCAAACAGCATTTGTTCGCCAACGCAAACCCCGAGCAATGGTTTAGTCTTGGCTGCGGTCAGTACTGCATCGCGCAGGCCCGCCTCATCAAGTGTGCGAATGCAGTCTGCCATGGCACCTTGCCCCGGAAACACCACACGATCAGCGGCCAGAATATCCTGAGCGTTATTGCATAGGCGAATATCGGCCTCGGGGGCCGCGTGGCGTAAGGCTCGCTCGACTGAGTGAATATTACCCATGCCATAGTCGACGATGGCGATCAAAGCCATGGGCTAAAGCACACCTTTGGTTGACGGAACCACGCCCGCACTGCGCGGGTCGAGTTCGAGCGCCATACGCAGCGCACGGCCAGTGGCTTTAAAAATGGTTTCGCACTGGTGATGCGCGTTGACACCACGTAAATTATCGATGTGCATCGTGAGCAGTGCGTGGTTGACCAGGCCCTGAAAAAACTCGATGGTGAGGTCAACATCAAAATCACCTACGCGCGCGCGGGTGAAGGGAACATGAAACTGTAAGCCCGGGCGCCCTGAGAAGTCGATCACGACGCGTGAAAGCGCTTCATCAAGCGGAACATAGGCGTGTCCGTAGCGACGGATGCCGGCTTTGTCGCCAACAGCCTTCGCGATCGCTTGACCGATGGTGATCCCAACATCTTCAACGGTGTGGTGCGCATCGATTTCAAGATCGCCTTCTGCGTGAACCTCAAGATCGATTAAGCCGTGACGAGCGATCTGATCAAGCATGTGGTCTAAAAACGGCACGCCAGTGTTCAGCTTCTGGCGGCCAGTGCCATCCAGATTGATTGCGACACGAATACGCGTCTCGTTGGTATTGCGGATAATTTCGGCGGTGCGCATGGCTTGGGCTCTTGGCGTCAGAAACTATATTGTAGGGCGGTCTGAGCGAATTGTTGTGAGGAATCGTTTGTGGACCGACCGCTTATTTACCGCTTGCGGGTGTCAGCCGATAGGCCGCACTCGCGGCGTGGGCTTGAAGGCCTTCACCCAAGGCCAGTTCAGCGGCAATTTTACCGAGTGTTTGTGCCCCGGCAGGCGAGACGTGAATCAAGCTTGAACGCTTTTGAAAGTCATAGACGCCTAAGGGCGATGAAAACCGCGCGGTGCGCGAAGTTGGCAAGACGTGGTTTGGCCCGGCACAGTAGTCACCGAGCGCCTCTGAGCTATGTTGCCCCATAAAGATGGCGCCGGCGTGGCGTAGTTGAGAAAGCCAGGGTTCAGGTTGTTCGATCGAGACCTCAAGGTGCTCGGGGGCGATGCGGTTACTGATCTCACAAGCCTGGGCTAAGTCGCGCACCAAAATGAGTGCGCCGCGGTCGCGCAGGCTCGTGCGGATGATCTCGGCCCGTGGCATGGTGGGCAGCAACCGCTCAATGGACTGCAGCACAGCGTCGAGGTAGCTGGCGTCTGGGCATAACAAAATCGCTTGAGCTAGTTCGTCGTGTTCGGCCTGCGAGAACAGATCCATTGCGATCCAGTCAGGCGAAGTCTTACCGTCGCAAATGATCAGAATTTCACTGGGACCCGCGATCATGTCGATCCCAACGGTCCCAAACACGCGGCGCTTGGCGGCAGCCACATAGGCATTGCCGGGCCCGACGATTTTATCGACGGCCGGAACAGTTGAGGTGCCGTAGGCAAGTGCGCCGACAGCCTGAGCGCCGCCAATCGCAAAACAGCGATCGACCCCAGCAATGGCCGCTGCGGCAAGCACCATGGCGTTGCGCTGTCCGCCCGGGGTGGGGGTCACCATGATTACCTCGGTGACGCCGGCGACTTTTGCTGGAATTGCATTCATCAGTACTGACGAGGGGTAGGCCGCCTTGCCTCCGGGCACATACACCCCAACGCGATCGAGCGCTGACACTTGTTGACCAAGGCGGGTGCCATCTGCCTCTGTATAAGACCAGCTCTTTTGTATTTGATGCACATGGTAGGTGCGCACACGGTCAGCCGCAGCCTCAAGGGCCTGTCGTTGCGCGGTTGGCAGCTCAGCCAGTGCTTTGAGCCATTCACTACGCGGAATTTCGAGTTCTGCAGCGTGATTAACCAAGACCCGATCGAATTCGTGCGTTAAACGCACCAGCGCCGCGTCGCCCTCGCTGCGTACCTGTTTGAGAATATCTGCTGCAGCGCGGTCGATCGCTTCGTCTTGCTCAGCATCGAAGGCCAGCAGGCGGGTCAGCGCTGCATCAAAGTCTGGCTGACGCGAATCTAGACGTGAAAGGGTGGCCATGGTGTGACTCTCTTTTAAAACGGGGTCGCCTAAGACGCGCGACTGGCTTGCTCAAAGGCATCGAGTAGGGGTTGCAGTTGTGCGTGACGGGTTTTAAGCGCTGCCCGATTCACCACAAGTCGCGATGAAATCGGCATGATGTCTTCGACTGCGACCAGATCGTTGGCCTTGAGGGTGTTACCCGTTGAGACCAGATCGACAATCGCATCGGCGAGTCCTACCAAGGGGGCAAGCTCCATCGAGCCATACAGCTTAATGAGGTCAACGTACACACCCTTGGCCGCAAAGTGTTCGCGGGCAGCCTGTGTGTATTTGGTCGCCACACGTAGGCGCGCGCCTTGGCGCACTGCCGCTTCGTAATCAAAGCCTTTACGCACAGCAACCGCTAAACGACAGCGGGCGATGTTGAGGTCGATTGGCTGATACAGCCCACCCGGATGCTGTGCGGCGTGCTCGATTAAGACGTCTTTGCCGGCGATGCCTAGATCGGCTGCACCGTATTCAACATAGGTTGGCACATCAGAGGCGCGAACAATAATTAGACGCAAAGCTGGATCGCTGGTCGCGATAATCAGTTTGCGGGATTGCTCAGGGTTTTCGGCAACCTCAATACCCGCGGCCTTGAGCAGCGGCAAGGTTTCTTCAAAAATGCGCCCTTTTGAGAGTGCCATGGTCAGAGGACGCAGTGGCTCAGCAGTGCTCATGAGGACTCCTTGCTTGAAGTTCGTTCGATATTGGCGCCGAGCTGCCTGAGCTTGTGCTCCATGCGCTCGTAGCCCCGATCGAGATGATAGATCCGTTCGACCACGGTTTCGCCTTCGGCTGCCAAGCCCGCAATCACCAGGCTCGCAGAGGCACGTAGATCAGTGGCCATGACCGTTGCCCCGGATAGCTTGGCGACGCCTCTCACAACGGCCGTGTGACCGTCGATATCGATCCGTGCTCCCAGGCGCAGTAACTCTTGGACGTGCATGTAGCGATTTTCAAAAATGGTCTCGGTGATGACTGAGGTGCCATCGGCCAACGCATTGAGCGCCATCACCTGTGCCTGCATATCGGTCGCGAAGCCTGGGTACTCATGTGTTCGAAAATCAACAGGCCTGGGACGTTGACTCATGCTCGCGCGAATCCAGTCTTTGCCGCTAGTGAGCACGAGTCCGGCTTCCTGTAGCTTGGCCAGGGTGGCGCCCATCGTTTCTGGGGCGACGTTACGCAGCGTAATGTCACCGCCCGCCGCGCCCACGGCACATAAAAAACTTCCGGCCTCGATGCGATCAGGGATGACGTGGTGCTCGGCTCCGTGCAGCGTTTTGACGCCTTCGATCACGATGCGGTCGGTACCGTGACCTTGAATTCGCGCCCCCATTTTGATTAAGAGCTCGGCGAGATCGACAACCTCGGGTTCGCGCGCTGCATTTTCTAATGTGGTTTGACCGTCGGCCAAGACCGCGGCCATGAGCAGGTTTTCGGTGCCGGTGACGGTGACCATGTCGGTGCGAATCACTGCACCTTTCAGGCGTTTGGCACGTGCGATGACAAAGCCATGCTCAATGCTGATGTCGGCGCCAAGCGCAGCCAAACCCTGAATATGTTGATCTACTGGACGTTGACCGATTGCGCAGCCGCCTGGCAGGCTCACGCGGGCTTGACCAAATCTGGCGAGCAATGGACCCAACACCAGAATTGAAGCACGCATTGTTTTAACGAGCTCGTAGGGCGCTTCAAGCGTTGTCACGTTGCTGGCGTTGATACTGACTGTACCGTCGGCGTCCCGCGTACAACGCACGCCCATCTGGCCTAGCAACTTAAGCGTGGTGGCGATGTCATTTAACTGGGGGACATTGGTCAGAGTGACCGTGTCGGCCGTGAGTAAACCCGCACATAAAATCGGTAGTGCCGCATTTTTTGCCCCGGAAATACTGATCTCACCTTGCAGGCGACGACCACCCGTGATTCGTAAAATATCCATCAGGGCGTTTTTGTGAATTCTTCAGGGGTGAGCGTACGCATTGAAAGGGCGTGGATTTCTTGTTTCATACGATCGCCAAGCGCGCCATACACGAGCTGGTGACGGGCGATTAGACGCTTGCCCGCAAACGCGGCACTCACGATCACGGCCTCAAAGTGTGCGCCATCACCACTCACCTCAAGGTGCTCGCAAGGTAATCCGGCTGCGATGTAGGCACGAATATCTTCAGGGGTAGGCAACATAATCTGCAAGGTCCTTATTGGGCGACGGTTCTAGAGTATCCACTATTTTAGGTCCTAAGCTTGTAGCCACTGCCCAAGAGCCGTAGGGCGTAGGTTGCCAAGAGGGTAAAGACACCCGCAACCACGGCCAGACTTTGCCACGGCGACACATCGGCCACGCCAAAAAATCCGTAACGGAACCCGTCGATGGTGTAGAAGAGCGGATTCCAGTGGGATACCAGCTGCCAAAACGGCGGCAGGGTATGCACTGAATAAAAAACACCAGATAAAAAGGTGGCAGGCATGATCAGAAAATTCTGAAATGCAGCGAGTTGATCAAACTTTTCGGAGGTCAGTCCGGCGATTAAGCCCAAAATTGCCATGATGCCGCAAGATAAAACTGCAAAAACCATTGCCCAGAGCGGGTGTTTAATCGGCAGCGTGCTGAAGTACAGAGACACAAGCCAGACGCACGTACCGACGGCCAGCCCGCGCACGATTGCCGCTAGCACGTAGGCACTAAAAAATTCGCGATGCGAGATTGGCGGTAACAGCACAAAAACAAGATTGCCCGTTACTCGGCTTTGTATTAATGATGAAGAGGGATTGGCGAAGGCATTTTGCAACATGCTCATCATCATCAATCCCGGAATCAAAAAGGCGGTGTAGGGCACCGTTCCGTATACCTGGATGCGATCTTGCAACACCTGGGCGAAGATCACCAGATATAACACCGCGGTAATGACTGGAGCAGCGATCGTTTGAAAGCTGACTTTCCAGAACCGCAGTAATTCTTTGCCGAGCAGCGTTGGAAAGCCAGAGCCTGCGCCAGGGCGTGCGGTTAGGAGGGGGGCGGTCATGCCGACACCTCGGAAAGCGTAGAGGGTTCGGCGTTCATAATTTGTATAAATGCTTGCTCGAGATTGCCACCCGCGCGTGCTAGCAAGGCCTTTGTCGTATCGAGGGCAACGATGCGCCCGCCTTTTAGCATGGCGGTACGATGACACAGCATCTCAGCTTCTTCTAGATAGTGCGTGGTCAGGATGATCGTATGGCCCTGACGATTCAGGCGTGAGATGAACTCCCAGAGGCTGCGGCGCAAGTCAACATCAACGCCGGCAGTGGGCTCGTCAAGCACAATCACAGGGGGGCGATGGACGAGTGCTTGAGCAACCAAGACGCGACGCTTCATGCCACCCGACAGCGCCCGCATATTTTCATCGGCCTTATCGGTGAGACCCAAATTCGCCAAAATTTCGTCGATCCAATCATCATTGTGACGAAAACCAAAATAGCCAGACTGAATACGCAAGGTCTCACGAACCGTAAAGAAAGGATCGTAGACTAACTCTTGAGGCACCACCCCTAAAGAGCGCCTGGCAGACTGATAGTCGGTAACCACGTCGTGTCCGCAAACGCTTGCGCGTCCTTGCGTGGCTTTGCACAGACCCGCTAAAACTGAAATCAGTGTCGTTTTTCCAGCCCCGTTGGGGCCAAGCAAAGCAAAAAACTCGCCGTGTTCAATGCTGAGCGAAACATCATCAAGCGCTTGAAACCCTGGGCCGGTTGGTGTGCGTAATAAGCCGCGCCAACCGCTGGCGCGTGGCGAAAAAATTTTTGAAACATGTTCGAAAGAAACGGCGGGCATGTTGGCCTTGTTAAGCGGGCGAAGTGTCAGGCAAGCGCATGCGTGCGACGACGAAGGCTAGGCGCATTTATTGTTGAGCGCGTTGATTGAGCGCCTGAATCAAACCATCAATGCCATTCTGGCTAATTTGTTGAGCAAACTGATTGCGGTAGTTTTCAATGAGCCAAATATTTTCAACATTGAGGTCGTAGATTTTCCAGCCTTGTGATGTTTTTTCAAGCCGATAGTCCAGCGCGATGGGTTGGGTGTTGGCGCGCTGAGTGACTTGCGATTTGACCACGACATCCGTCGCATCTGCATCGCCTCGTAAAGGGAATACCTTCACATTGGTTGCATCGTCGACGCGGGTAAAGGCGCCGCTATAGGCGCGACCGAGTGTGCCACGGAAGGCTTTGACCAAGGCAGCTTGTTGTTCGGGCGTTGCTTGTCGCCAATAGCGACCTGCAGCGAGCCGGGTCGTTTTTTCAAAATTGACGTTAGGCAAAATCAAATCATCAACAAGTTGATTGACGCGAGTGGTATTGCCTGCGCGCACACTGGCATCAGCCTTCAGGGCGACCAAGACTTGATCCGCGACCTGCTGCACAAAGTCGTTGGGCGCCGCGTTAGGATCAGGTGCGCTTTGTGCATGTGAAAAGTGGTTTACCCCGAACACTAAGCACAGGGCGAGTAACCTGGATAAAAAACAAATGCGTGACTTCATCAAACAGATCCTTGCGAACAGTGAACACTTATTTATTGGGTGCCATATTGGGTGCTTTTTCAGCGGCGGGCGCAGGCTCTTCATCTTCATAATTGGGCGGCTTCTCGGCCGGGGCGCTTGAGCCAGAGACCTGGGCACTGCGTCGCTTGAGATAGGCATCCCGAATAAAGCTATAGCGATCAAGCGCAGTGCGATCAATCGTGTCGGTCAGCTCAAGCAGGGCCTCTCTACGCTCGACCGCCTCAAGCCCATAGAGCGAATTGCGCAAATCGATATTGGTGATTAACGAGCCATAGCCAAACTGATTGACATAGATGTCAACCCCTCTGCCGGCGCCGTCTCTTAAGGTTGAAGAGCCGATGATTGGCAACACCAGGTAAGGACCCGAGTCGAGTCCCCACACACCAAGCGTGACCCCAAAGTCGTTAGGGATACGTTTGGCACCGGTTTGACTTGCAAGGTCTAAGCAGCCGCCCAGACCCATCGTCGAGTTCAGCAACACGCGGCCAAAGGTGTTGAGCGCATCAACTTGGCGACCTTGCAGCGTACTGTTAAACCACGACCAGACATCGCCAAGGTTCAAAAAAATGTTGTGAATACAACTGCGAACGGGTTGCGGAACAGCAAAAGCATAGGCTTGGGCCACGGGCTTGAATACCGCGCGGTCGACAGCATCGTTGAGCTCAAATACCGCTCGGTTTGAGGCTTCAAGTGGGTCGTTTGGGTTAGGCGTGCCAACCGTGCGCGTGGCACAACCCGATAAAAGAGCCATGCAGAGCGTACAGGCTGCCAGGCTTAAAAAACGAATAGAAAAACGAATGCGCATGTTGTTTGACCGTTATTGAACTGCTTTGGCGGGTTTAGGCGCGGTCGCTGTGTCAGTTGTAGAAGGGGTGCCTTGTTTTTCGGCAGACGAATATAGAAATTGGCTGATCAGGCTTTCGAGCACAATCGCGCTTTGCGTGAATTGTATGTTTGCACCCGAGGCAAGATTGGCCTCGTCGCCGCCGGCCTCAAGCCCCACATATTGTTCGCCCAGCAGTCCCGAAGTGAGAATTTTGGCAGAGGAGTCTTTTGGAAAAATATAGTTTTTTTCGATCTGAAACGTCACCAAGGCCTGAAACGTTTTTTCATCGAGCGAGATACTGGCGACGCGTCCCACGACGACCCCGGCACTCTTAATGGGCGCCCGCACTTTGAGCCCCCCAATATTGTCGAACTTGGCCGTTAGGCTGTAGGTCGGTGCAAACGAGAAGCTGCTCAGGTTGCCAGCGCGCAACGCTAGAAAGGCGAGTGCAATACCGCCTAATAAGACAAAGAGCCCAACCCACCAATCTGTTTTTTCATTCGACATTTTTAACCCTTCAAGTGCTGAACATCAGTGCAGTCAGCAGAAAATCAAGCCCCAAGACCGCAAGGGAACCCGTCACGACGGTGCGCGTGGTGGCGCGGGCAACGCCTTCGGGCGTCGGGCGGGCCTGCCACCCCTCGTACAGCGCGATTAACGTCACCGCGATACCGAAGATGATACTTTTGATTGCCCCATTTAAAACGTCTTTATAAACATCAACACCGTTTTGCATTTGTGACCAAAAAGCACCGGTATCGATGCCGATCATCAACACGCCGACGACCCAGCCGCCAATAATACCTACCATCGAGAACACGGCTGCCAGGATGGGCATTGCGATGACCCCACCCCAAAAGCGCGGCACAAAGACGCGTCGAATCGGGTCAACTGCCATGACTTCCATTGCGGCCAATTGTTCTCCGGCTTTCATCAAGCCAATTTCAGCGGTCAGAGAGGTTCCGGCGCGACCTGCAAAGAGCAGCGCAGTGATGTCTGGGCCCAGCTCACGCGTCAGTGATAGGGCCACAAGTAAGCCAAGCGCCTCTTCAGAACCGTAGCGGTTCAGGGTGTAATACCCTTGTAATCCTAAAACAAAACCAACAAACAGACCCGAGACAATGATGATGAGCAAGGAAAAATTGCCAATGAAGTGCACCTGCTGAGAGACTAGGCGCGGGCGCTGTAGGACAATGCCGCTACGCTGTAAAAGCATCAAAAAGAACCGGGTGAAACGCCCGAGCCCTGTCAGACGCATTCGTACGTTTTGGCCAAGACGAGTCAACGCATTAGCGTGCGGCATCACTGTATTCCTGTGCGGGCAAGCCAGGTCTCAAAGGCCGGCGTAACTGGGTAGTCAAACGCGACAGGGCCATCGGCGTCGCCGCGCAAAAACTGTTGCACATAGGGATCGGGCGAGGCTCCGAGGGTGGCCGGCGTGCCCTGGGCTTTGAGCTCGCCCTGGCCCACTAAATACACTTCATCTGCGATGGCAAAGGATTCAGCAATATCGTGGGTAATCACCACCGAGGCGCAGCCCAGGCGATCTGAGAGACTTCGGATCAGCCGTGCGGTCACGCCTAGCGAAATCGGGTCAAGGCCGGCAAAGGGCTCATCGTAGAGCACGAGCTCGGGCTCAAGTACGACTGCGCGCGCCAGCGCCACTCGACGCGCCATGCCGCCTGAAATCTCAGCGACCTTCAGATGGGCTGCCGCACGCAGGCCAACGGCAGAGAGTTTCTCGAGGACGCGCTGGCCGAGTTCTTTGGTAGACAGTTTTAGATGCTCTCGCAGTGGAAAGGCGACATTTTCAAACACATTAAGATCTGTAAACAATGCGCCTTGTTGAAATAAGACACCCATGCGCTGTCTGAGGGATTGCAAGCTTGGCCGATCTGCGTGGGACAAATTTTGCCCGAATAGTGTGACGGTTCCGTGGCGAGGCATCAATTGTCCCGTGGCTGCGCGCAGTAATGTGGTCTTTCCTGACCCTGAGCCCCCCATCATTGCGACAACTTGCCCCGGTAAAACCGTAAGCGAAATATTACGCAAAACGGTGAAGTCGCCGTAGCCAAGCGACACATCTTCTAGATGTAGCACCGGCTGGTTTGAGTTCAGAGGGGGCTTGCGCATGTTGAACCAAAAGGATCAGAGCGGAATTCGACGGTTAAGACAGTACAGAACCGCCAGACCGTTAAGCTCAGGCGCTTGATTGTAACGCCCACAACCAATAATTTACTGGGGCTCGATCTTGGCGGATTTGATGACTTTGGCCCACTTGGTGGTTTCGGCGCGGATGAACTGCGCGAAGTCCTGGGGCGAGCCACCACCTGGCTGACTGCCGGTATCTGAGATTTGTTTAATAACTTCAGGGTCGAGCAGGATTTCATTCAGGGCAGCGTTGAGTTTGGCGATGATCGCAGCGGGTGTGCCCGCCGGCGCGATGATGCCCTGCCAGTTGTAGGACTCAAAATCGGTGATGCCAAGCTCGGCCATAGTGGGTACTTCGGGCAATAGCGCCAGCCGTTTGGTTGACGTGACCGCGAGGGGGTGAATTTTGCCGCCCTTGATGGCGGGAAGCGCCGCATAGCCCATCTCAAACATCATGCTCAAGTGGCCCGCCATGAGATCCGTTGAAGCGGGGGCGCCGCCCTTGTAGGGAACGTGCACAATATCAATTTTGGCGATCTCGCGAAACATTTCACCCGAAAGGTGGTGCGCACCGCCAATACCAGAGGAGCCAAAAGTAAGCCTACCAGGGTCTTTTTTGGCCAAGGCAATCAGATCGTTTAAGTTTTTGACAGGTAGGCTGTTTGAGACGCTCAGCACCAAGGGGCTGTTTTCAATCAGGATAACTGGGGCGATATCTTTGTCAGGGTGGTACGGCAGCATGGTCATCAGGGTCGGATTCACGGCTAACGGCGCTAGATTGCCTGAACCAATCGTGTAGCCATCTGGCGCCGCTTTGGCGATGACGGCAGTGCCAACGACACCACCCGCACCAACTTTATTTTCGATCACGACAGTCTGACCAAATTTGTCGGCTAATTTACGCCCAAGCAGTCTCATCCGGGTATCGGCAAAACCGCCAGCGGCGTAGGTGACAACCAAGGTAATGCTTTTATTTGGCCAAGGTTTTGCCTCGGTTGGCGCGACGGGCGTTTGGGCACAGACCGTTGCCACGGCGGAGATTGCTAACAGGCTTACCGCAATCGAACTAAAACGTTTAATAGGGTTCGTCATTCACAATCTCCGGTCTGTTTGGCTTAACGGGGTAAATCGCTCGTGCCCATCAAAAACTCGTCAACTGAGCGAGCGCATTGTCGTCCCTCTCGAATTGCCCAGACAACTAAAGACTGCCCACGCCGCATGTCGCCTGCCGCAAAAACTTTTGTGAGGTTGGTCTGATAGTCGTCGGTGTTCGCTCGAACGTTGCCTCGCGCATCTTGATCGACACCAAAGGCCGTCAAGATATTGCTGACCGGTGCTACAAAACCCATCGCGAGCAAAACCAGATCGGCCTGAATATCGAACTCAGAGCCTTTGACCTCTTGCATTTTCATTTGACCCGAGGTCTCGTCTTTGATCCATTCGACCCGCGCAGCGATCAGCTTTTCGACTTTGCCGCCCTTGCCCGCAAGTGATTTACTGGTGATTGCCCAGTCGCGCTCGGCGCCTTCTTCGTGCGACGACGACGTGCGTAACTTGGCAGGCCAGTAAGGCCACGTCAAGGCTTTGTTTTCTTCTTCAGGCGGACGCGGCATTAGTTCAATTTGAGTGACTGATTTGGCGCCGTGACGGTTACTGGTGCCAACGCAATCAGAGCCGGTATCACCACCACCGATGACCACGACGTGTTTGCCCTTGGCGAGTACTTGTGAGCTCAGTTTGTCACCCGCGACCACTTTGTTTTGTGGCCGCAAGAAATCCATGGCGTACATCACGCCGTCAAGCTCGCGACCGGCAATCGGTAGGTCGCGTGGTGTTTCACAACCGCCTGTCAAGACAACCGCGTCAAACATTTTTTGCAATGCGTCGGGTGTTTGAACTGTAAGGTCTTTAGAGGGGGCATCTGCTGCGTGACCGATGTAGTGCGAGGTTTTAAACACCACGCCTTCAGCCTGCATTTGACTCATTCGTTGATCGATCAAGGTTTTTTCGAGCTTGAAATCTGGAATACCATAGCGCAGCAAGCCGCCGATACGATCGCTCTTTTCAAACACCGTGACCGCATGACCCGCGCGCGCTAATTGTTGGGCGCAGGCTAAGCCTGCGGGACCAGAACCAATCACAGCAACGGTTTT
>CALQNE010000020.1 GCA_943331855.1 Bordetella parapertussis | reverse complement strand
CACGTAAGCGTGCTTGGGGTGCGATGGCAACTGGCGGTAGTCGCGGTATTCGTGACTCGCATGACTATGTGCGTCGTGGTGGCGCTGCAGCGCGGATGATGTTGATGCAGGCGGCTGCCGATCAATTTAATGTACCCGTTGCAGAACTCACTGTGAGCAAAGGGATCATCACGCACGCGAAGTCTGGCCGTACGGTGAATTATGGCAAGGTCGCGGATGCGGCTGCCAAGCTCACACCGCCCGAGTCGAAAAGCATCGTGTTGAAAAAGCCTCAAGAGTGGAAGATTGCCGGAACAGCAGTGCCTCGCCTGGACACGGTCGATAAAGTCAACGGCGCCAAAGTCTTCAGCATTGACTTGCGTTTGCCGAATATGTTGTGCGCCGCAGTTAAAAGCTGCCCAGTCTTTGGCGGCAAGCTCGTCAGTTTTGATGAGTCAAAAATTAAAGCGATGCGTGGCGTTAAAGGTGCCTTGAAGGTCAATGACTCGACAGTGGCGGTGGTTGCCGATACCTGGTGGCGTGCCAAGACAGCCTTAGACAATTTGCCGATCGATTGGGATTTAGGCCCAAATGCAAAAGCCTCAAGCTCAACCATCGCGGCGGGCTTGAAAGAGGGCCTGACTGCAGAAGGCGATTTTTGGCAGCGTAAAGAGGGCGATGCGCTTGCTGCCATTAAAGGATCAGCCAAAGTTGTCGAGGCCGTTTACAGCAGTCAGTTTCTTGCACACGCCACGATGGAGCCGATGAACTGCGTGGTGCAGATCAGTGGTGATCGAGCTTATGCTTGGGTGCCCACGCAAAATGCCGAGGCATCAATCGCCGCGCTCTCGGAAGCGTCGGGTTTGCCACTGGCAAATTGCGATATTAAAACCATGGACTTGGGCGGTGGCTTAGGGCGTCGTGGCGGTACGCAAGACTTTATGCATCACGCTGTAGCGATCGCCAAAAAATATCCAAATACTCCGATCAAAATGGTTTGGAGTCGTGAAGAAGACATGATGCACGACTTCTATCGTCCGATTTCGATGGCCAAAATGTCGGCGGGCCTGGATGACAAGGGCAATCTAACTGGATTCCATGTTCGTGTGTCGGGGCAGTCGATTAACGCGTATTTAAATCCTTCTGCCATTAAAAACAATAAAGATGTTCGCCAGTTGCAAGGGTTTTACGAAGAGCCGGGTGATGCGCAACTTGGTTATACCTTTCCTAGTCTGTTAACTGAATATGTCATGCGCAATAGTCACGTGCCGGTGGGTCCTTGGCGCGGTGTCAATACCAATCAAAACGGTATTTACATGGAGTGCTTTATTGAAGAGTGCGCGCGTGCTGCGGGTCGCGATTCGCTTGCCTTTCGTCGTGATCTGATGAAGAAGCATCCGAAACATCTGGCGGTTTTGGATGCGGTCGCGCAAAAAGGCGACTGGGGTAAAGCCTTGCCTGCTGGGCGTCATCGCGGCATCGCCCAGTTTATGGGCTATGGCAGTTACTCGGCGGCCACCGCCGAGGTATCTGTTTCAAACAGCGGTCAAGTCAAGGTGCACCGCATGGTGTTTGCGCTGAACTCAGGTCATTTTGTGAACCCTTCGCAAGTTAAAGCGCAGATCGAGGGTTCGGTCGTGATGGCGTTGTCTGCAATCTTTAATGAAGACATTACGATTGAAAACGGGCAGGTGAAAGAAACGAATTATCACGCCTATCCGTTGGCTAAACTTAAAGACACGCCAAAGGTTGAGTGCGTGTTGGTGCCGAGTCATGATTTTTGGGGTGGCGTGGGCGAACCGACCATTTGTGTCGTGGGTCCCGCAGTGTTGAATGCAATTTTGGCGGCAACAGGTAAACCAGTGCGTGATCTGCCTTTGCGTAAGCATGGCTTCACCTTGGTGTAGATTTTTTTGATGTTTGATTTAAAACTATTTTTATTCACGATAAAAACTTCGGAGCTCATCCATGGCGATTCAGTTAACTGTTAACGGCAAAGCGCATAGCGTTGATGTCGACCCAACCACCCCTTTGCTGTGGGTGATCCGCGAGCAAGTGGGTTTAACCGGTACTAAATACGGCTGTGGTATCGCGCAATGTGGCGCCTGTACCATCATGATGGATGGCGCAGCTATTCGTTCATGTGTATTGCCTGTCAGCGCCGCGGTGGGCAAGCAGATTCAAACCATTGAAGGCTTGGCGAAAGACGGCAAAATGACACAGCTACAGCAAGCCTGGATTGAGCATCAAGTGCCGCAATGTGGCTTTTGCCAATCGGGCATGTTGATGGCTGCCACAGACTTGCTCGCTAAAAATGCTAAGCCGACCGATGCAGATATCGATGCGGCCATTACGAACATTTGTCGTTGTGGCAGCTTTCAAGAAGTGCGCGCCGCCATCCACTCAGTTGCTAAAGCTTAAGGAGTCAAATATGAACGCACGCGTCCCGAATCCCTCACGTCGTCAGTTTATTGTTGGCACGACTGCAGTCAGTAGCGGCCTGGCACTAGGCTTGCAAATTCCTTTTATGGGCTCAGCGCAAGCCGCAGAGTCCACCCCTGAAATCGGTGCTTGGGTGGTGATCAAGCCTGATGACACGGTCATTGTGCGCGTTGTGCGCTCAGAGATGGGCCAAGGCACGATTACTGGTTTGGCTCAAATGGTCGCTGAAGAACTTGAGTGCGCCTGGAGCAAAGTCACGGTTGAATATCCAACGCCCGGTGAAAGCCTCAAGCGTAAACGCATTTGGGGTGATTTCTCAACCGGTGGTAGCCGCGGGATTCGCACGTCAGAGCAATATGTTCGCAAAGGTGGCGCAGCAGCCCGTTTGATGCTGGTGCAAGCCGCTGCGGACGAATGGAAGGTTCCCGTTGCAGAATGTGTGGCCGCTGAAAGCGTGATTACCCATAAACCGAGCGGTCGTAAAGTCAGTTTTGGTAAAGTTGCTGAGGCGGCGTCAAAGCTTGCGGTGCCCACTGAAATCACTCTGAAAGATCCAAAAGAGTGGAAGATCATTGGTAAGCCCTTGAATCGCATTGACACCTTCGCAGACAAGGTCACGGGTAAGCAGGTCTATGGCATGGATTTAACAATGCCTGGCATGTTGGTGGCCACCATCAAAGAATGCCCGGTGTTTGGCGGCAAAGTGAAAAGCTTTGATGACAGTAAAGTCACCAGCATCAAGGGCGTGAAAAAAGTCATTAAAGTGGGCGAGACTGCGGTGGCAGTAGTCGCTGAGACTTTCTGGCTTGCCAAGACGGCGCTTGATCAGGTTGCGATTGTGTGGGACGAGGGCCCAAATGCTACTGTTTCAAGTGCTTCTATCGCCAAAATGCTTGAAGAGGGTTTGACGGCCGAGCAAGCGTTTGTGGGTAATACCCGTGGCGATACTAAAGCTGCGCTTGCCTCTGCTGTTAAAAAGACCGAGGCAACTTATTTTTATCCCTTCTTGAATCATGCGCCAATGGAGCCGATGAATGCGACGGCGAAGTGGACGCCAGCGCGTTGTGAAGCCTGGGTGCCTACGCAAGACGGCGAAGCCTCATTGGCGGCGGTGATTGCAGCTTCGGGTTTGCCAGCTGAACAATGCGAAGTCTACAAAATCAATTTGGGTGGCGGTTTTGGTCGTCGAGGTGCGTTTCAGGACTACACCACGCAAGCGGTTGCGATCGCTAAGCAAATGCCTGGTACGCCGATCAAGTTGATCTGGACTCGCGAAGAAGACATGACCCAAGGTCGTTACCATCCCGTCATGATGTGCAAGCTGACGGGCTCCTTTGACAAGGACAAAAATCTGACGGGCGTGCACATGCGTTTGTCAGGGCAGTCGATTTTGGCTGCCGTGCGTCCGGCGGTGGTTGCGCAGCAAAAGGGCCGCGACCCCTTGGTGTTTCAAGGTGTCTTTGATGGTGGCGAACACGGGTTTGGTTACGAGTTTCCAAATCAGTTGATGGATCACGCGATGCGTAATACGCACGTGCCACCAGGCTTTTGGCGCGGTGTGAACGTCAACCAGAACGCGGTGTTTATCGAGTGCTTTATGGATGAACTCGCTGAGGCGGCAGGTGTAGATGCTGTCGAGTTTCGTCGCAAGTTCATGGGCAAATTCCCTCGCAATCTAGCTGTGCTCAATGCGGTGGCTGATGGCATTGGTTGGAACAAGCCTGCAGCGCCCGGCGTGCATCGTGGTGTTGCGCAGATGACGGCGTTTGGCAGCTACGTAGCGGCTGCGTGTGAGTT
Source organism: Bordetella parapertussis (assembly GCA_943331855.1). Classification (GTDB taxonomy): domain Bacteria; phylum Pseudomonadota; class Gammaproteobacteria; order Burkholderiales; family Burkholderiaceae_B; genus Zwartia; species Zwartia parapertussis_H. The sequence goes on along the minus strand of CALQNE010000020.1, from coordinate 22,456 downwards.
GTCCGTAACAGATGGCACAAAAGTGAAGATCCATCGTATTGTTGCTGCGACCGACTGCGGCTATGCCGTCAATCCTGCTCAAATCAAACGTCAGGTTTCGGGTTCGTTTGTGTATGGCTTATCAGCACTGTTCGAAGAAGAGTGCACGGTCAAAGACGGCAGAATCGAGCAAAAGAATTTTGATACCTTTGGTTCGATTCGCCTTGCGCAAATGCCTAAAGTTGAAACGATTATTTTGGAAGGTGGCGGCAAAGAGTGGGGCGGTATTGGTGAGCCCACGATTTGTGTCGCAGCACCCGCTGTGCTCAACGCGCTTTATCGCGCAACGGGCAAGCGTTTCCGTAACGTGCCTTTGAAAAATAGCGGAATCACGTTGGTATGACGAGAGGGGGTGTTGGGTGTTTGGTCGCGCTATGTATTTGGCTTGCCAACCCCAACCCCCTTTATGCGCAGGTTTTTGTAGGTGATCAGATTCAGGTATCCCTGTCGGGCCAGCCCGGTGACGCGATACGTGGACGTGCCTTAGTGTTGAGTCGTCAGGGTGGCTTGTGTATTTTGTGTCACAGTGGCCCTTTTCCGGAAGAGCGGTTTCAAGGCACGTTGGCACCTGATCTGGCAGCGAGTTCTGCTGCGTTGTCGCCTGCGCAGTTGCGTGCCCGAATTGTAGATGCCAGTCGCTTTAATCCGGACACCATCATGCCTTCGTACTTTCGTATAGAGAGCGGCGCGCGGGTAGCGCCACAATTTGCTGGAAAAACAATTTTGACGGCACAAGAAATTGAAGATGTCGTCGCTTTTTTAGTGAGCTTAAAACAATGAGCCTAACCCGGAGAGTCTTTGTGATAAGCGCTGCGGCCGCCAGTGTGTTGCCGGCAGTGAAGGCATTTGCGACGGTCGATGATGCAACACAGGCCGTCGATAAGATTTTGGGAAATCAAAAAGCCAAGGTCGGGCGCGTGACCTTGGAGATTCCACCTTTGGTTGAAAATGGCAATCTAGTGACGATGAAGGTTGCCGTCGAGAGCCCCATGACTCAAGCAGATTATGTACGTGCGATTCATATCGTGGCCGAGGGTAATCCCTTGCCGAACGTGGTGAGCTTTTATTTATCTCCTCGTGCGGGGCTTGCGGCAATCACGACGCGCATACGTCTAGGTGATTCGCAGCGCGTGAGGGCAATTGCGCAAATGAGTGATGGCTCTTTTTGGCAGGGTGATGCAGCGACGTTGGTGACGCTTGCAGCCTGCACGGAGGTGTAACGTGAGCAAGACTTCTCGCACTCTCGTCACGATGCCGACTACGGCCAAGAAAGGCGAAATTCTTGAAATCCGCATCATCGTGCAGCATGATATGGAATCTGGTTTTCGTCATACCGAAACGGGCCAACGTGTGCCCCGAGACATTATCCGAGATTTTCTTTGTATTTATAACGGCGTTGAAGTATTTCGTGTGGAGTTGCATCCTGCGATGGGCGCCAACCCGCTGATTATTTTTTCGACAGTCGCAACTGAAAGTGGCACGCTTGAGTTTAAATGGTCGGGCGATAATGGCTATGCCTCAAGTACCTCTAGCAAACTCACTGTGACTTGACGCGTTTGAGCGACTTGCTACCTAAGATAATAAAAGCGCTGGTGATATGTGCCATGAGTGTGGTCGTATCAGTTGTGACGGTATCAAAGGCGGCTTCGCCGAGCGCTGAGCGACAATCAAGCTACGCGCTCATGTCTGCAGATACGAAAGCAATGCAAGATGATCCGCTGTTGAACCCCGCGACCTTTGCGGTATTGGATGGTCAGGCCTTATGGCAAGAGTCTGCAGGTAAGAAAAATCGCTCTTGTGCGACATGTCATGGCGATGCGAGCACCTCAATGAAAGGGGTTGCGGCAAGTTTTCCAAAGTTCAACTCTGCCAAGGGTTCTCTTGTCAATCTTGAGGGGCAGATTAACGACTGTCGGGTCACGCATCAAGAAGCTGCACCTCTGGCTTTCGAGAGTAAACCTCTTTTGTCGCTGTCAACTTTTGTGGCGACGCAGTCTAAAGGTATGCCAATAACAGTCGAACGTAATGTCGCGAATGCGACGTCGCTCGATGCGGGCCAGCACTTATTTAATCAGCGGATGGGGCAACTTAATTTGTCGTGCGCGCAATGTCACGCCGAGCGTGCGGGTCAAAAATTAGCAGGAAATCCCATTCCCCAAGCGCACCCTACGGCCTACCCAATTTATCGACTCGAATGGCAGGCGGTGGGTTCGCTTCAGCGGCGCTTGCGTAATTGTTTAACGGGTGTGCGAGCCGAGCCCTATGCCCTTGGTTCTAAAGAGCTGCTCGAGCTTGAATTATTTTTAGCCTGGCGTGCGCGCGGCATGCTTCTCGAGACTCCAGGCGTGCGGCCCTAACAAGTGATGCAGAGACTCTAATGAAACGTCGCCAATTCTTAAATCAGAATGCTGCGCTATTCGCTGGCGGCCTGGTTTTTCCGAGCCTTGTACGCGCTGACCTGAAAGCGGCTCGTGTAGTGATAGTGGGCGGGGGCTACGGCGGTGCGACGGCCGCAAAATACCTTCGTCTTCTTTCGAATGCGAGTGTGTCGGTCACGTTGATTGAGCCCGAACCGTTTTTTATTTCTTGCCCGCTATCTAACTTGGTGTTGGGTGGCTCGCACACGCTCTCAGAGTTAACAGTTTCATACGAGAGTTTGCAAAAGCAGCATGGCATTTCTTTAATTCAAGATTGGGTCACTTCAATCGATCGAATTAAAAAGCAGGTCCAATTAAAGTCAGGCGACGTACTCGCCTACGACAAACTCGTCTTGTCGCCTGGGATTGGTTTGATGATGGATAGCGTCGAGGGCTTAAGGCAGGCTAATGAATCGGGCGTGACCGTGCAAGCCTGGAAGGCGGGCGCTGAAACACTTGCGCTACAAAAGCAATTGCAACAGATGCCTGATGGCGGCGTTTATGCCTTGAGCATCCCTGAAGCTCCCTTCAGGTGCCCGCCTGGCCCTTACGAACGTGCATGTCAGGTTGCCGCATATTTTAAGAAGCATAAGCCCGCCGCTAAAGTATTAATTCTGGATGCAAATGAAGACGTGGTGTCCAAGCCGGGTCTCTTTAAAAAGGCCTGGGCTGATTTGTATCCGGGCATGATTGAATATCGTTCGTCGCATAATTTGATTCGAGTTGAGGCCGCCACAAAGACGCTCAAGTTTGATATCCAGGAGTCGGTTCGAGCAGATGTGTTGAACGTCTTGCCTAGAATGCGCGCCAGTGAAGTCGTGGTGCAGGCCGAGCTGGCCAACTCAAACAAGCGTTGGGCGCAAGTGAACTATTTAAATTTTGAATCGACCGCGGCAAAAGATATTTATGTCATTGGTGATTCTGTGCAAAACGCGCCCTTCATGCCAAAGTCCGGCCATATGGCCAATCAACATGCCAAGGTTGCTGCCGCGGCGATTGTGGCTGAGTTGCGAGGATTTGATCTGAATCCGCAGCCCGTTTTGACCAATACCTGTTACAGCTTTGTCGACGCAACAAGAGTGGTTCACGTTGCGAGTGTGCATCAATATAGTGCGGCAGAAAAAACCTTTAAAACCGTCGCGGGCTCGGGCGGTGTTTCGGCAGCACCCAGTGAGCTTGAAGGGGTGTACGGCTGGGGCTGGGCGCGCAATATTTGGGCTGACAGCTTACTTTGAAAATCTAGGGATTTCCCGCTTGACACGCGGCTGGACTTGATTGGACAATAAACCATCAGTATACGAACTATCAGTATACGAACAGTCTAACCGAGGTGTATGTTGAGCAAAACTACCAGCACCCTACAATCCAAAGTGGGACGCAAGCCTGGCTTAGGTCGGCCACCTGCGCTGGTAGTCGTGCCAGCCCCTGCAAAATCCACGTCGATGGTTGCGCCAACAAATCACACGATTTGGGATCGGCCTGGCTATCTTGTGCGGCGCCTGCATCAAATTCATGTCGCGATGTTTTCGGCGCGCGTCGCCGATGGCCAAGTGACCCCAGTTCAGTTTGGGCTGTTAAGCATTTTGATGAGTCGACCTGGCATTGACCAGGCCACCATAGGTGCTGAGCTGGGTCTGGATCCTGCCAACGTGGCTGAAATTCTCAGACGGCTTGAAGATCGCCAGCTTTTAACCCGCGTGGTGGATCCCTTGAATCGCCGTCGTAAGTTATGCCTGGCGACTGCGGCAGGTAAAAAATTTGTACAACGGTATCAAAAAGATATGCAACTGTCTCAAGAGCAGTTGTTAAGCCCTTTAAACCCCACCGACCGTAAGATGTTTATGGATCTTCTTGGGCGACTGGTTGAGGGCAATAACGAAAGTGGTCGAACTTCTTTGCGTCCGGGTGGCGAAGCGTTGAAGGCGCGTATTCGTCAAGCGAGCCGTCAATCTTCATCCTAATCCATTTATTTTGCTGACATAGGGGCAACGCGTGGCTGATCTCTCATTAGAATTTTGTGGCATCAAATTTAAGAACCCGGTGGTGATTGCGTCGCTTGAAACGACCAATAGCCCTGAAGTGATCCGCGAGTGTGTGGACGCTGGTGCGGGGGGCATGATTATCAAGACCCTTACCGACATCGAAGACATGGCGCGGCTGACTCAAAATTCGAAGTACGCCATATTGAACGAAAAAAATGAATTGATTCGTGGCAAAGTGAATAAGAATTTTGTCTTCTATAGTCGTTCAGGCTATTCAAGTACGCCTTTGCGCGAATGGATTCCTCACCTGAAAGATTTAAATAAATACGCACAAGATCAAGGGTCACATCTCATCGGCAGTGCCGGTGGCAAAACCGTACAAAGCTGGATCGATATTTGTCGCACGATTGAAGACTGTGGGTTACCCATGGTCGAGTTGAATTTTGGCTGTCCGCATCCTGCCATGATGCCTGGGGTACATGGCGGCTCGATGATTGGGCAAGAACCTGAAATCGCTCGCGAGGTGACGGCACGGGTATGCGAGGCAGTAAAGATTCCCGTGGTGATCAAGCTGACCCCAGATCAGTCGCGCGTGCTGGATGTGGCGCGGGCCGTCAAAGAGGCGGGTGCTGCGGGTGTGACGGCGACCAATCGGTACACAGGGTTTTCAGTCGATATTGAAACAGGGTTGCCTCGTTTAGGGGGGCCTGCAGGTATTGGTGGCGTGTGGGCTAAGGCCTTGTCGCTGCGCTGGGTGAATCGGATTTACACCGAGTTGGGCATGCCCATTACGGGCTCGAATGGCATTTACGATCACAAAGATATCGTCGAATTCATTATGACGGGTGCGCCACTGGTGCAAGTGGGTTCAGTGTTGATGCTCAAAGGCATTAAGTATCTGCCGAGCATGATTACCGGGCTTGATAATTTCATGGATAGCCATGGCTATCCAGATATTGCGTCGATGACAGGTATCGCTTCGCGCGCTGCCGTGAAAGACTACGGTGAACAGTTTCGTAAGCCACGCATGCATAGCGAGATTGCCTCTGAGGCTTGCAAGAATCCGACCTGTACCATTTGCATTCAGACTTGTTTTTACGATGCGCTGGCACAAGGCGACGGTTCAGTCGAATCGATTCATGCAAACTGTATCGGCTGCGAGATGTGTACGCAGACCTGTCCGTTTGACGCCACCACCATGCACACGACAACCGAAGAACAGCGCGCCTTACAAGAATTTTTCATGATTAAAGACGATGTCTTTGAAAATAAAAAATTTGAAAAAGGCTTTGACCGAGGCATCAAACTCTCGAAGGTGAAGGGTTAATAATGCTTGCTCAAACGCTCGCTTCAGAAATCCGCTTTCGTTTTGCTTTCGACATAGGTGGAACCTTTACTGATCTCGTTTTATTAGGCTCAGATGGCACGATCTATACGTCTAAAGTGCTAACGGGCGCCCCTGATGTTGTGATGCCGATTCGCCTTGGTTTATTGGCTTTGCTGCAAGAGCATCAGCTTTCGTTGAAGCAGGTAACTGACGTCGTGGTGGGTGCGACCACCGCTGTGACCAATCTTGTGATTGAGCGTAAGGGTGCGGTCACAGGTCTGATCTCGACCAAAGGGTTTCGCGATGTGATTGAGATTGCTCGCGAGTTACGCTACGACCTGTACGACCTCACCGCGCCTGGGCCTGATGCGATCGTTCCGCGAGCATTGCGCGCCGAAGTGAGCGAACGTGTCGATGCGGCGGGTCAAGTTGTGATTGCAATGCAGGATGACGAGGTTGAGCGGGTCATTTGTCAATTGCGTGATGCGGGGGTTCGTGCGATCGCAGTGTGTTTCTTGCATAGCTTTACGAATCCGTCGCACGAGCAACGTGTCAAAGCAATCGCCCAACGTGTCGCACCCGAGTTGTCGATCTCGCTCTCGTCTGAAGTCTTGGGCGAGATCCGTGAGTACGAGCGTACGGTTGCAACCGTCTTGAACGCTTGTGTCATGCCAATGGTCGGCAGTTACCTGGGTGCGATTGAAGATGGCTTGCGTGCAACCGGCTTGAATGCAACCTTGCACATCATGCAATCGAATGGCGGCGTCATTTCGCGTGAACTCGGTGAGCGCATGCCCATCCGTATGCTCGAATCTGGGCCCGCTGCAGGTGCGCTCGGTGCGGCACATTCAGCGCGCGTTTCAAATACTCCAAACGTGATGGCCTTTGATATGGGGGGCACGACCGCAAAGGCGTGTTTGATTTCGAATGGTCGACCTTCAATCACGACCGAGTTCGAGGCTGCCCGGCAACAGCGCTTTAAAAAGGGCAGTGGGTTGCCTGTTCGATTGCCCACGATTGATTTGATCGAAATCGGCGCAGGCGGCGGCAGTATTGCCCATGTCGACACCACGGGTTTGCTTAAGGTCGGTCCTCAAAGTGCCGGGTCAAGTCCGGGGCCTGCGTGCTATGGCTTGGGGGGTACGCGTCCCACTGTGACGGATGCGGCACTGGTGTTGGGTTACCTGGATCCCCAAGGCACCTTGAGCGGTGCGGTGACTTTGCGTCTGGACTTAGCAGAAAAAGCCATTGAAGAGCATGTGGCACGTCCCTTAGGGCTGAGTGTGATCGAGGCAGCCAATGGCATCCATCGCATTGTGTGTGAACACATGGCGGTCGCTGCCAAAATCCATGCGGTTGAAAATGGACGCGACATTCGACGCTATACCTTGCTTGCGTTTGGCGGTGCTGGTCCGATTCATGCCCGTGAGGTTGCACGCCGTAGTGGTTGCTCTGATTTATTAGTGCCTGCTAACGCAGGGGTGTTTTCGGCGTTCGGCTTGTTGGTGGCCCCCATGAAAATGGATATGGTCCGCACGCGTTATGCGCGTTTGAGTGAGATGGATTGGTCCTCAATCGAAGCCTTATTACTCGGGATGGAAGACGCTCTACGTAAAGAGCTCGAATCAGCCGGCGTGGCGCCAGAGACAATTTCGTTTCGTCGTAGCGCTGACATGCGTTACGTTGGCCAAGGCTTTGAAGTGGAGACCGAACTGCCCACCCACTTGTTGCAAGCTGAACAGTCTGTGATTGAAGCCTCGTTTGCACAGGCCTACGCCGCACGTTTTGGCGGCAAGTTAGTGGGCCAGCGCGTGGAGGCCGTGAACTGGCGCGTCGAGGCAACGGCCAACGCGTCGCATGGTTCTGAGGTTGATCGTACTCAAGCACAGGCTGGTAGCGGCAAGCAAAACGCGCGCGTGCGGCAGGTATTTTTTCCAGATATCGAGGGTTTTGTTCAAACTCCCGTGCTGTCCCTTGAGCAACTTCAAACAGATCAACGTTATGACGGACCGGCCTTGATTGAGCAACCCGGTTCAACGGTGGTCGTGGGCCCGGGCGATGTTTTTATATTAGATATTCACGGTAATTTAAGAATGACGCTCGGCGCCCGTCAGGGTCGCGCAGCATGAACAAGGCAAAGACTAAATCATGAGCCCGATTGACCTAGAGATTTACTGGAATCGACTGATCGCCATTACTGATGAAGCGGGCGCAACGTTAAAGCGCACTTCGTTTTCGACGGTGGTGCGCGAGTCTAACGACTTTGCTTGCGTTCTGCTTGATCCTGAGGCGCGTTTGGTGGCGCAGTCTGCGCTGAGTATCCCTGGCTTTATTGGTACCGCACCTTTATCGCTTAAAGGGATTTTAAAAGTTTTTCCGCAAGAGTCCTTGAAGCCTGGTGATATCCTTTTTACCAACGACCCTTGGATTGGCACAGGCCATTTGCCTGATGCAACCATGGTGGCCCCTATTTTTGTTGGTGAGCGCCTGGTGGCTTTTGCGATGGCGGTGGCACACTTGTCAGACGTAGGTGGTCGCCAGTGGTCAGCGGATGCAGGTGAGGTTTTTGAAGAAGGTATTCGGTTCCCTGTGATTAAGCTGGCTGAGGCAGGGGTATTTAATCCCTGGGTGATGCAAATGCTCGAGGCTAACGTGCGTTTACCGCAGCAAGTGCGCGGTGATATCGAGGCGCAAGTCGGTGCGCTGCGCGTTGCTGAACGTCGTCTGGTTGAGTTGCTTGAAGAATATGGACTGAGTGATATCAATGAGATCGCGGCTGCGATTTTCAAAGCTTCCGAAGATGCCGCCTTGCGTGAGTTGCGCAAAATTCCGCCAGGTGTGTATCACGGCTCTGTTGAGTCGGATGGTTGGGATGAGCGTATCAAAATCCAGGCAAAAATTATTGTGAGCCATGATGGCGTGACCATCGATTACACCGGTAGCACGGCGCAGGTTCGTTTTGGGATTAATGAAACCTTCAATCACACCTACGCATATACGATCTATCCTTTTAAATGTTTGTTGTCACCGGGTATCCCCAATAACGATGGCTTTACGCGCTTATTTAAAGTCATTGCACCCGAAGGGACCATCGTCAACGCCAAGCCACCTGCTGCGGTTGGAGCGCGTCACTTAATTGGTCATCAACTACAGGCTGCAGTGTTTGAAGCGCTTGCTTCAGTGATGCCCGAACGCGTTCAAGCCGATAGTGGTACGCCACTTTGGTCTGTGCTGATGCGTGGCGTGAATCCGTTGCTTGGCACATCATTTTCAAGCATTCTCTTTTTTAATGGTGGAATGGGCGCGATGCGTGATCGCGACGGCCCACCGACGTCTGGTTTTCCTGCCAATATTTCAAACACGCCGATCGAAGTGGCTGAGATGCTTTCGCCGGTATTGTTTGGTTGTAAAAGTCTGATCGACGGCTCGGGTGGCGAAGGCGCGCATCGCGGTGGAATGGGTCAGAAAGTATCCTTTCAGTCGCGCTGGCCCGGGCGACTACGTGTTTCTTTATTAACAGAACGAACGCGCGTGCCTGCCAAGGGAATTCAGGGTGGGCAGGCGGGTCGCACGGGTCACGTGTGGCTCAATGGAAAATCAGTCGAACATCCCAAAGGTGTGGTCGATATGATTGAGGGCGATATTCTCGAGCTCGGCTTGCCGGGTGGAGGTGGTTACGGCGTCAAAAGCTGAGGCCGTCGTATGTCTAGTTGTTGATCTTTGCTTCATCTATCAGTATGCTCATTTAACTCATTCCTTGGAGAACCGCATGCAACGACGTCGCTTTCTTACCCAAACAGCAACAGCAGCTGGCGCTGGTTTAGCCGCAATTGGCGCACCCGCTTTTGCTCAAGCAAGCCCTACGGTCAAATGGCGTATGTCGACCAGCTGGCCCAAGACACTCGATACGATCTATGGTTCTGCAGAAGAGCTCGGCAAACGCGTTGGTCAGCTCACAGACGGTAAATTTGAAATTCGTGTATTTGCAGGTGGTGAAATCATGCCGGCACCACAAAGTATGGATGGTGTCAGCAACGGTACCGTTGAATGTAATCACACCTTAAGCACTTACTTTATTGGCAAGAACACCGCACTGACGTTTGATACAGGGCTAAGTTATGGCTTGAATGCCCGTCAACACAATGCGTGGTTGATGTATGGCGGCGGACTACCCTTAGTGCGTGAGGTCTACAAAAAATACAACATCATTAATTTCACCTGTGGCAACGTTGGCGTGCAAATGGGCGGTTGGTATCGCAAAGAGATTAAGTCTCTGGCAGATCTTAAAGGGTTGAAAATTCGTATCGGTGGTATCGGTGGAATGGTGCTGTCAAAGCTCGGTGCAGTCCCGCAGCAGATTCCGCCTAGCGATATTTACTCATCGCTCGAAAAAGGGACGATTGACGCTGCTGAGTGGATCGGTCCGTACGATGACGAAAAACTTGGTTTAAATAAAGTTGCGCCGTTTTACTATGCGCCAGGTTGGTTCGAAGGCAGTGCCTCTATTACCACCATGGTCAATGACAAGGCGTTTGCGGCCTTGCCGCCCGCATATCAGGCAGCGTTTGAAGTTGCCTGTAATGAACAAACGCTCAAAATGCTGGCCAATTACGACGCTAAAAATCCTGAGGCCTTGCGTAAGTTGATCGGTGGTGGCGCTAAAGTGAATCTGTTCTCAAAAGATGTGATGGATGCAACGTATCAAGCCTCTCAAGATCTGTGGAAAGAGCTGTCAGAAAAAAATCCAGATTTTGCAGCGATTTTCCCAGAGTGGCAGAAGTTCCAGCAAAGTGAAGCCAGTTGGTTCCGCTTGGCTGAGGCAACTCTGGATAACTACACTTTCGCAGCGGTGAATCGCCGTTAATTTTTATTTGAATCTTGTTTGAATCGAGTGTGAAGCATGGGACATCCAGGTAGCAGCGCGCGTATCAAACCCCAAGGGATTGGGGCGCGCGTGCTGCGCAAAGAAGATCACCGGCATCTGCAAGGCACCGGAAATTTTGTCGCAGATATGGTGATGCCTGGATTGTCTGAAGTTGCGTTTATGCGCAGTCCACTGGCGCATGCCCGAATTACCTCGATCGTGATTCCAGAGGCGAGTCAGTCTTCGGTATTGACGCGCACGATGTTGACCGATGTTCTGGATATCACGGCAGACTCTTCTTTGCCCACGTATCAGTTGTCCTCGCATCCTCCTTTGGCAAGTCAAAAAGTACGCTTTGTTGGTGAGCCGGTTGTCATGGGCTATGCGGCAACGCGTGCTGAGGCAGAGGACTTGCTTGAAACGGTGCAAGTTGACTACGAAGATTTGCCTGCGTATGCCGATGTTTTGAGTTCGATGAAAGCGACCGAGCACTTGGTGCACGAGCAATGGAAAGATAATGCCTTCGTGACCTTGTCGATCGATAAAAATTTTGACGCACTTGCTGCAAAAGCAGACGTTGTGGTTCATCGCAAGATGAGTCTTGCGCGTCAGTGCATGGTACCGCTTGAAGGTAAGGCGGTGCTTGCCTATTGGGATCATCAGGCGAATCAGTTGGTTGTGGTCAGTGCGACGCAAGTCCCGCACTTAATTCGTACGGCGCTTGCTCAGTATCTGCAAATGGATCAAGGCCAAGTCAGGGTGATATCGCCCGATGTTGGTGGCGCCTTTGGTTATAAGTGTGTGCTCCAGCAAGAAGAGTTGTGCGTGGCCTGGTTGGCTAAAACGTATCGCAAGCCTTTTCGCTATCTGGAAGATCGCCGCGAGCATTTGATTGCAGGCGCGAACACCCGAGAACATCACTACGAAATGACTGCCTACGCAGATCGTCGTGGCCGGTTGTTGGCGCTTGACGCAAAAATTACGATCGATGGTGGCGCCTATTCAGTCTGGCCGTTTACGATTGGAATCGAACCTGGTCAAGCGATCGGTAACTTGCCTGGCCCCTATGCGTTTGATGGGTATCGCTGTGTGACCCAATGCGTTGCCACAAACAAGCCCGGTTTTGTTCCTTATCGGGGTGTCGCACGCACCGGCGTATGTTTTGCGATGGAACTCACGCTCAATGCACTTGCACTTGAAGTCGGCCGCGAGCCTTGGGAAATTCGTCTTGAAAATTTAGTACAACCCGAGCAAATGCCTTATATCAACGTGGCGAACAAGCACTTTGATAGTGGTGACTATCCGGCAAGCGTCAGACGTGCGCTAGAAATGATTAATGTTAATGCGGTGCGAGCGCGACAACAACAAGGTGAGGCAGACGGACGTTTAATCGGAGTGGGCTTGGCGACCTACACCGAGCAATCTGCTCACGGCACTTCGGTGTTCGCGGCCTGGGGTATGCCGATTGTGCCAGGCTTTGATCAGGCGATGGTGCGTATGACGCCCGATGGCGGTCTTGAAATTCGCGTAGGTGTGCATTCGCATGGGCAAGGAATGGAAACCACCTTCGCGCAAATTGCACACGAGGTTTTGGGAATTGATCTTGAGAAAATGCGTGTGACGCATGGTGACACGGGCCAGACGCCGTACTCCAGTGGCACCTATGCCTCACGCTCACTGGTGATGTCGGGTGGCGCAGTTTCGCAAGCCTGTCAGAAACTATTGCCGCAAATCTTGAAGATTGGCGCGCACCTGCTGCAAGTTGATACAAGTGCGGTGTCAATTCAAAATGGGTCGGTGCATGGCAGTGGTAAGAGTGTTTCGTTAGCCGAGATTGCAAACGCCTGGTATCTGAGCCCCCAGTTATTACCTAAAGATGTTGACCCTGTAGGTTTAGAGGCAACCGTCGGTTATAAGCCTCGCGTGGATACGGGCGCTTTTAGTTACGCCACCCACGTGGCGTTAGTGGCTGTCGATCCTCAGATGGGTGGTATCGAGATTTTGGATTATGTCGTCGTTGAAGATTGTGGTGTGTTGGTTAATCCGATGGTGGTTGAAGGTCAAACGATTGGTGGCGTTGCGCAAGGCATTGGTACTGCACTCTACGAAGAGATGCGTTATGACGACTTGGCGCAACCGTTAGCCTCAACACTTGCAGATTATGTGATGCCAGGTGCGACTGAAGTGCCCAATATTCGAATGGATCATTTTGAAACGCCTTCACCACATACGGAGTTTGGCGCGAAAGGGATGGGAGAGGGTGGTGCGATTGCGCCGCCTGCCGCGATTTTTGGTGCGGTCAATGATGCACTGCGCCGGGTTGGCGCCACCGAACTGGCTCGTACGCCACTCACGCCGCGCCGCGTGCTCGAGGCGCTTGCACAAACGAAGGTTCAACCTTCATGAAAGCCGCACAATTTGAATACATCAGGCCGGCGACCCTGATTGAGGCCTTGCAGAAACTTGCGCAGTCTGGTGGGCAAGCCAAGTTGATAGCGGGAAGCCAATCATTAGGGCCGATGCTTAATTTGCGCCTGGCACGTCCGGCGCAAGTCCTCGATGTATCGAGCTTGAGTGAATTGCGTGATGTGACCCTCATCGAGGGGCGCTTACGCCTAGGTGCCTGCGTGACGCATGCTGAACTTGAGGATGGCCGTTTTGAAAAACTCAGGGGCCATCCCGTGCAAGAAATGGCCGCACGAATTGCTTATCGCTCAGTGCGTAATCGCGGTACCGTAGGTGGTAGTTTGGCACACGCGGACCCAGCAGCTGACTGGATTCTGGCCGCGACGGCACTTGAGGCGCAGGTTGAGGTTTGTGCCCATGGGCAAGTGCCGCGCTTGATCCCAATGCACGACTTCATGCTGGCGGCATACACCACCGTATTGGCCGAGCACGACATCATTACGGCCTTGCATATCCCGCAGATGACGACGGCGGCGCGCTGGGGCTATTACAAGTTTTGCAGAAAAACGGGCGAGTTTGCCGAGGCCAGCTGTGCGGTCTATTTCGAGCCGGCTACGGGATCGGCACAGATTGTGGTTGGAGCGTTAGACGGTGCACCGGTTGCGTTGAACGAACTTGCCGCACACGTGGCGCAGTCAGGTGTTGCTGTTGCCTCCGAAGCGGCAATTGATGCCGCCTTGACGGCGTCGATTGCGCAGTTGGATGTCCTTGGGCGTCGTATGGCCGCGACTGCGGTGAAGCGGTGCCTTGAACAGGCTTTTGGTTTGCGAGTCGCTGCATGAAACTTGTCACGCTCTTGGTCAACGGAAAATCGATCCAGAAGGCTGTCTCTGACCGCACACATCTAGGTGATTTTTTGCGCGATACCGTGCAGCTTACGGGCACCCATCTCGGCTGCGAACATGGGGTCTGTGGCGCATGTACAGTGCTCTTGGATGGTATGCCCATCCGTTCGTGCATTACCTATGCTGTTGCGTGTGAAGGCCGCATAATCACGACGATTGAAGGGTATGCAGCTGACCCGGTGATGTCGCGTTTACGCGCAGCGTTTACTGCGCATCATGCGTTGCAATGCGGATACTGTACGCCTGGGATGCTGGCGACAGCGCGCGATATCGTTTTGCGTTTACCTGAAGCTGATGAGAATCGCGTGCGCATTGAGCTTGCTGGTAATTTATGTCGATGCACCGGTTATATGGGGATTGTGTCTGCGATCTTGGCTGTCTTAAAAGAGTTGCGTGAGCAGCCTGATCCAGCTGTTCAGACGTTGCGTGACGAAACTGGACAAGGCGTGACGGTTTCAGTGGCGAACTCTGTCGCTGTGCAAAACTTTACGAGTTTTGAGGCCAAGCGCATTGTCAGTGATGTTGCGTCGGCTTCTGCAGCCGTACCAGAAAAAAATGTGCAAGAGGGTAAAGGTACACGAGTCAATGCTTCTTTTGAAGTGCCGTTTGCGATTGAATCGGTGTGGTCTTTCATGTCTGATTTGAACGCCGTAGCGGGCTGTTTGCCCGGTGCGCAAATTGATGCGCAGACCCCCGAGCGCGTTGAGGGCTATATCGCGATTAAGTTCGGTCCGATGGCGGCAAAATTTAAAGGTAGTGCGACGATCGAACGCGACGAGGTCAAACGCTGCGCCACCTTGAGGGGAACGGGGCAGGATTCACTCAGTCAGTCGCGCGCCACGGGCGATGTGCGTTATCAACTGATGGCCCTTGAGGTTGCGCGCACGCAAGTTTCTGTGGATTTGACCTATACCTTGCAAGGTCCGCTGGCGCAGTTTTCACGCTCGGGCTTAGTGCAAGAATTTGTGCGTCGAATGGTAGCTGACTTTGGTAAAAATGTGACACAGCGGCTGCAAGATCCAGATGATGCAGCACCGCTCGCGTCTCAGTCAATGAACCCAGTACGCGTCTTGCTCAGCATTATTTGGAGCAAAATCAAACGATTGTTTAGCGCTTAACCGCCTGATAAGCTTTTAGTATCCTCGGCTAAGTCAGTGCCATCCAAGTGCACCGTGCAGTTCACGAGTTCGGCTTTGAAGGGGTGCTGTGCCACAACTTGTGTGATCGAGGTGTTGCCAATGCGAGCTGGTACGGGATGCTTGCCCGTATCAATGCAATTTGCCAGCATGGCATGAATTACCAAGCCATGACAGACAACGACCAAGGGCCCATCCAGCGTGACTCTCATACGGGCGGCGTATTCAAATGCCTCGGCAACGCGCTCATGAAACTCGGCTAATGATTCACCGTTTGCAGGTGCTTCGATCATCTCAAGCGGGTTAAAACTCAGTGAGTCATAGGGGCGCCCACGTAAGTCACCAAAATTACGTTCGCGTAACAACTCAGTGCTGATCGGCTCGAGCCCAGTATGGCGTCCAATCGCTTCTGCTGTTTGCCAGGCGCGAGGCATATCGCTCGATAGAATTGCAGCGGGCTTGAGGCCAACGACGCGTTGCGCAAGAAGTTCGGCTTGGGCAAGGCCTCGCGGTGCAAGCGGCGTCGCGGCGGGTTGAACCGTTCGCGCAGCATTTAACAAGGTCTCGCCATGGCGAATTAAAAGAAGTGGCATTTGAAATCCAAAAAAATTAGTCGGCAGTAATTTTTGCTTTGGCTGCAATATCTTTGGATTCGGCAATTTCAGCTCGAATCATTTGGGTCCAGTTATCAGCAGGGTTCCAACTGATATCAAAACCCGTTGCAGCCATTTTTTCGACAACAGCGGGGTCTTCAATGACGGCCTTCAGCGCTTTTTGTAAAACAGCCTTCACGTCTGCGGGCAAGCCCTTCGGCCCCACAATCGCCTGCCAGGCCACGACATTGAAGTCTTTCAGGCCTGACTCTGCCAGTGTTGGTACATCGGGCAACAAGGGTGAGCGCTTAAGGCTCGTGACCGCCAGCGCTCGAATGCGACCTGCTTTATCTTGCGGTGTCGTGGCCAGGATGGTGTCATAGGCCATCGGCACTTGTCCGCCAATCGTATCGTTCATGGCAGGTGTGCTTCCCTTGTATGGAATATGCATCACATTTAAACCGGTGACCGAGTTAAACATCGCCCCTGCAAAATTTGATGTGGTGCCATTTCCATAGCTTGCATATGAATATTTATCAGGGTTCGCACGGATCAGGGCGATCAGTTCGGCAACATTCTTTGCAGGAACCTGAGGGTTGACTAATAAGGCTAAACCAAGCGTGCCAATTTTTCCGAGCACATCAAAATCCACCGCCGCATCGTAAGGCATCTTTGCCATCAAGGCAGGGTTGAGTACAAAGGTGGAGTTTGAACCTAGCAAGATCGTATAGCCATCGGGCTTGGCATTGGCGACATAGGCGGCACCAATGACGCTACCTGCACCAGACTTATTTTCAACAATGACGGATTTGCCAAGTTGAATCTCGAGTTGGCGAGCCAGTAAGCGTGCGATGACGTCAGCGGCGCCGCCTGCCGGGAAGGGGGCAACAAGTGTCACTGCGCGCTCGGGGAAAGCCGCGAAACAGTTTGCACTTAAAAGCAGCGTGACAAGGCTGGCAATAATTCGAAATTTCATGAAGTCTCCGGAGCTCGTGCAGGTGAGCGGTATATTGTTTTTGAGGCTTGAGAGCGGAAGTGATTCTGGGGCCTGGCCAGTATTCCCCACGTTGCAGAAGTGACACGAATGTTATGCTGCAAACGCACATTTCACGCATGTAGGCACTAAAACATATTATAGTGATTTACAGTTTTTACCAACTACCAGTCTGAGGTTCAAATGAATTTTCCAACAGCGATTACCACTTGTTTTTCAAAGTTTGCTACGTTTAGCGGTCGTGCAACGCGTAGTGAATTTTGGTGGTTTTATTTGTTTACCCTGTTGCTCAGCTGGTTTGCTCAGATGGCGGTTGGTTCAGGCGTTGCCGGCGTTGTCAGTCTGGTGATGATCTTGCCACTGTGGGCCGCGGGTGCTCGTCGCTTGCATGACATTGGTCGCACAGGTTGGTGGCAGTTGATCGCCTTCACCATTATTGGCATTATCGTTTTAATCGTTTGGTATTCAACCGATTCTGAAAAGGCTGCAAATCAATACGGTGAGTACATCGCGCCAACTGTTTAGCGGTGTGACTATGGTTTGAATTGCCCGATAAAAATCGCAGGGTCGACTCGGGCATCATTCAAACTGACATTCCAGTGCAGGTGCGCGCCGGTTACCCGACCGGTTGCACCGACTTTACCTAAGACTTGTCCGCGCGTCAGTGCGTCGCCAATCTGAACATCAATCACAGACAAGTGGCAATACATTGTGATCAGGCCGCGACCGTGATCAATAAAGACGGTGTTACCGTTAAAAAAATAGTCACCCGTCAAGATGACTTTGCCCGCAGCAGGTGCGTGTACAGGCGTTCCGGTCGGAACGGCGAAGTCCAGACCCGAGTGAGGCGCGCGGGGTTCGCCGTTGAAAAAGCGCTTTAAACCAAACGGGCTTGAAAGCGGGCCTTTGACTGGGGGATCCAAGATCACATTGCTTGGCAAGTTCGGACTGAACTGTTGATAGGCTTTATTTTGAAGTGCGAGTTCACGCGTGATGCGGGTCATATCATCAGGCAATGGATTGACGTGTCGACTATTGTTGACCGTGATGCGTTGTTCTCGATATTTTTTATCTACCACTTCGAAGCGAACTTCAGTGACAGACTGAGCGTTTTTGACGAGCAGTATCTGAGTATTGAGTGGGATATCGAGCGGCAAGCCAACGACCGCAACCCATTGCTGTCGTTCGTTGGTCACGACCAAAACGGGCTTTGTCTGATAGGTGACTTCGGGAGCGTTTCGGTACGTACCGGGCAGCCCGACGATTGCGACGCCACCCGGCACAGGGTGATGTAACGCTTGAAGCGAAGGCGGCGTTGCGTGCGCCAGGTTAAAGAAACCGATTACCCAGAGGGCCAGGCAGTGCGAGGCAAACTTGCGCATATGATCAGTGATTGACGCGTTAATCAAAGGCGAGCGTCCCATTTGCGATTTGTTTGAGAGCCAACGTATGGCCGACGCCGTCTTTGACGATCGCGTTCATGCCAAAACCGATTCCACCGTCAATACGCGCCAAGCTTCGATACCCCTGTAAAGTCTCAATGACCTCAGGTGAAGAGATCGCCGTGATCGGATCAATGTTGGGGACCGGACAACGCGGGCAGGGTTTAACTAAACTTAATTCGACTGAACCGGTTTCTGTTTCAATCACTAATTCATTCAGGTGATCTTCAAGGTGCGCGTCCAGATCATCCAGCACGATGTTTGGCCTGAAGCGCAGCATCGAGACGGCCTCGTGACCTTGCTGCATCAGGCGTTCGTTGAGCTCGGTCAATGCACGCTGACTCACCACTAAGACGGCAAAGCCGTCGCTAAACTTATTGACGGCTTCAACGCCCTTGGTCCAGTCAAGCGCAGATAAGCGACGCGCTTTTTTTGAAAAACGTACTAAACGATAGTGTTTGCCAGGCACTGCAAGATACGCATCGAGCCAAGTGGCCACAGCATCGCCCTGGTCGTCGCCCTGCAGTGTGTCGCGCCATACGGTCACCGTACGAGGGCTTTCTGCCTGATCCAGTGCAATGCTGATGGGCGAGACGCCCGGCGCCGTCAGTGTGAGCGCTGTGCTCGAAAGAGACGGTGTAATCCAAACCATATGTGGAATCTGGCGTTGCGTTAAAAACATGCCCTCTTGATCGACGATCATCCACTCGCGATCCATGCTTAAGCCTGTCGGGGTCAACTGGGCATGCGTGACTTCAATGCCTGCGCAGGATTTGATTGGATAAATGAAGAGTTGGCGAATCACGCCTGTGCAGTCAGCCATCAAGATCTCGCTAGAAAGTGGGGTTTCAATACATTCTAAAGCGAATGTATCCTAAAATAAGCCTTAACACTTTTGTTAGGAATACGGCGATGCCCTCTTTTGATGTGGTCTCTGAGGTCGATAAACACGAACTCACCAATGCGGTTGATCAAGCCAACCGAGAACTCAGCACTCGCTTTGATTTCAAGGGCACGGATGCTAAGTTTGAGCTTGAAGGGTTTGTGGTCACACAAGTCGCAGCCAGTGCGTTTCAGCTTAAACAAATGCTTGATATTCTGCGTGCGCGTTTAAGTGCGCGTGGTATCGATACCCGTTGCTTAGATGTGGCGGATCCGCTTGAAAACTTGGGCGGTGCACGCCAAAAGGTGACGGTTAAGCAGGGGATCGAACAACCCATTTCTAAAAAATTGATTGCTTCGATCAAAGAGGCAAAACTTAAAGTTGAAACCCAAATCACTGGCGAGAAACTGCGCGTGACGGGTAAAAAGCGCGACGACCTACAAGACGCAATTGCACTGCTAAAAAAGGCTGATGTAGCGTTGCCTTTGCAGTTCAATAATTTCAGAGACTAACGCGCGGTCGACGATGCACGATCATTGGCTTAGGTTTAGCCGTTTTGATCGTGCGTGCTCGGGTGCTGCGCAGCGCCTAGCGACCGCCTGATGTGATGTCGCCAAATAGCGTGCTCAAGCCGCGAGGCTGTGAACGCCAATACGGCTTGGCCACTTGTACTTGGGCACCAAGCTCTGCGGCTGCATGCCAAGGCCAACGGGGGTCAAAAAGCATCCCGCGCGCCAAAGCCACCATATCGGCCTCACCATTCACGATAATGCCCTCAGCTTCTTGGGGTGTGGTGATCAAACCGACGGCCATGGTGAGCAGTCCGGTTCCTTTTTTGATTTGATCGGCAAGTGGCACTTGATATTTTGGACCGAGAGGTATTTGTTGCTTAGGCGAGACGCCGCCGCTCGATACGTCAATAAAATCACAACCCAAGGCTTTGATGGCGCGCCCAAAGACAATGCTGTCTTCAGCGGTCCAGCCGCCTTCCATCCAGTCAGTACCTGAAATACGCAATCCGAGGCACATCGTGGCGGGCGTCACTTCTCGCACGGCCTTGAACACTTCAAGCGGGAAGCGCATGCGATTTTCAAGCGAGCCGCCGTATTCATCAGTACGTTGATTTGAAATGGGTGACAAAAATTGATGCAACAGATAGCCGTGGGCACTATGTAACTCGATACCGTCAAAGCCGATTCGTACTGAACGTTTTGCAGCGTCGACAAAGGCTTCGCGAATGCGTTTGAGATCAGAATGATCGAACGCGCGCGGCACAGGTTCGTTCGGTAACTGTGGGATGGCTGAGGGCCCCGCGACTAACCAGCCGCCGTCTTTGGGTAGTTGGACTTGGCCGCCTTCCCAGGGTCGATAGCTTGAGGCTTTACGACCCGCGTGGCCCAACTGAATCATGATGGGCATTGGCGAGTACTGGCGCACTGAATCAATGACTTTTTTGAGCGCAGCTTCGTGCGCATCAGAGTAGAGCCCAACGCAGCCGTTGGTAATGCGACCGATCGCCTCTACACCCGTAGCTTCAATAATTAAGAGCCCTGCACCCGACAAGGCCATTTGGCCAAGATGAATGGTGTGCCAGTCGGTTACCAGTCCGTCTTCGGCCATATATTGGCACATTGGCGCAATGATGATGCGGTTGGCCAGTTTAAGTGGACCAAGCTGGATGGGGGTAAAAAGCTGACTCATGTGCAAGAATCCTAGTGGGTAATGATTAAGCCCAATGCTAACGGGGCGCGAGGTTGATCGCAAGTTTGCGAAGATTTCAATTTGGATGAGTCGCCTGGAGTTCAGCAAAAGACACCAATTTACCCGCAATCGCGCTGGCGGCAACGGTTGCGGGGCTCGCCAACCATACCTGCCCCGGCCCCGAGCGACCAGGAAAGTTGCGGTTAATGGCGCTGACCGTGACTTGGTTGGCTTCGGATGAGGAGCCGGGACCACAGTTCGCGCACGCGCCACAGGCTGGCTGCAAAAACTCAGCTCCAACTGCCTCAAAAGCGCTTAGATAGCCTTTTGCTTTGCAATAGTCGTACACGCCCTGCGTGCCCGCTTGTAAAAATAGCGTGACACCCGGTGCTGCCTTAAGTCCTTTGCCTGCGGCCCACGACAGCACAGTGTGATATTGATCAAAGTCTTCACGTTTACCCGCCGTACACGACCCCCCGTAGGCAATGTCAATCTTGGTGCGTTCGGAAAGCGTATGTAGCGCTACCCCATTGCCTGGGTCACCGGGCCGCGCAACCATGGGTGACAAGCGCGTACCATCGATGTGGATCGTGCGTGCATAGGCTGCGCCCGGATCGCTTTTCATCCAAGGTTCGAGTGCAAAATCGATACCTCGACGTTCTTTGATGAAGCGCACAGTCTCTTCGTCGGGTTCGACAATGCCTGTAAACCCACCGAGCTCGGCTGTCATATTGGTAAGGGTGGCACGTTCGTCAATCGACATCGCGCGAATGGCATCGCCGGCAAACTCAAATACTTTTCCAACGCCACTGCCTGCCCGGATGCTAGGGTCTGCCAACAAATGCAGAACAAGGTCTTTTGCGGTCACGCCCGCTGGTAGGGGACCCGAAACATTGATACGTAAAGACTCTGGCATGGTGAAACGCACAGCGCCCGTGACAAAAGCATTTGCCATGTCGGTCGTGCCCACCCCAAAAGCGACACAGCCCAACGCACCGCTATGCGGCGTGTGCGAATCAGTGCCTGCAATGAGCTGACCGGGCAGTGCGTAATTTTCAGCGATCAGCGCGTGCGAGATACCTTCTGAACCTGTGTTGTTTGTGTCGCCTGCTTCAAGCGCTTGCAAATAACCGTGATCCTTTAGTCGATGACGCTTCACGAAGTGACGATGACCTTTTGAAAGATTGTTCACGGCACCGACCAGTCCTTGTTTTAAATGTGCAGGGCTACGATGCACATACGAAAGGTGATCTTCAAAACAGACGATGCTAGCGGGCTCATGCAGCGTTAAATGCTCTCCAAATTTTTTATTTAAACCATGCGCACACATGCCTGTGTAGTACTCATGAATAAAACGTAAATCTGCACGAACAAAACCGCCTTCACCTGGGGATAGCCAGGCGGGCGCATCTTCGGTTGACATTAAATGCCGAGAAATTATTTTTTCAAAAAGCGTGAGTGATTGTTTTAAAACAAGAGGTTTGCAAAGGTTATCCTTTAACTTTGCTTGCCCGTAGTTCAGTAGGCCACCCGCGCGTAAGATGGCGGCCGCGACCGCGTCGCGCCCCTCGAGGAGTTCATCGAGTTCGATGGCCTGACCGCGCGTGATTTTCTCAAGAAGCGCAAAATTGGTTGAGGTGAACAAGCCAAGATTGTCGGCGTTTTGGCGATAGATGCGTTCAAAACTTTCGGCGATGATCAAGCGCACACCTGCCGCTTGTTCGGCAACAGGGCTATGTTCGCGCGAACTGCCCTTGCCATAACGTT
>CALQNE010000019.1 GCA_943331855.1 Bordetella parapertussis | reverse complement strand
CAGTCACACCTCAACCCTGACGCCTCCACTGGGCTGAAAACCACCCTCACCTCAGGCCACTGGTCTGCCAACATACTCGAACACGTCACCCTGACATTACAGTCTTTGGCCGATTTGCCTGGCGGTTTTGGAGAGACGCAAAAAACCTCTAACTCAACTTTATATAAAGTTGTGGTTCGCGCTTGGCACCCCCTCGTAACCCGTTACGCATTGCAAGCGGCGTGCGAACTAATAGAGGCTGCGGTTAACCGCACAAGCTTTGACGTCGAGACCGCTGTCCAGCAGCTACAAAATTTGCGTCACAAACACTGTTTAGGGCCCAGCACTGCCTGTATTGTCGATGCCGCGGACGACCGTGATATTCCCGCGATCAGACTCAACACCGGCAATTTACTGCAGCTTGGCTACGGAATAAATCAACGTCGCATCTGGACAGCTGAGACGGACCACACGGGTGCCATTGCCGAAACCATTTCACGCGATAAAGAGCTGACAAAGTCCCTGCTTCAAGCCTGCGGAATCCCTGTGCCCAATGGGCAGGCGGTTGACTCGATACAGCAAGCCTGGGAAGCAGCGCAAGATATCGGACTTCCGGTGGTAGTCAAGCCAAGCGATGGCAACCATGGCCGCGGAGTCTTCACCAATTTAAGTACCCAGCAAGAGATCGAACAAGCTTACGGCGTTGCAGTCGAAGAAGGCTCGGGTGTCTTAGTCGAAAAATTTATTGTGGGGCAAGAGCATCGCTTATTAGTCGTCGGTGGCAAACTCGTCGCCGCAGCAAAAGGCGAATATGCGCAGGTCACCGGCGACGGCGTTCATACAATCGAAGCCCTGCTTGACGTGCAACTCAACGCAGATCCCCGCCGTGGTCACCAAGAAGATCAACCGTTGAATTATGTGCGACTCGATTCAGCCGTACGCCTTGAGATCGCCCGTCAGGGTTTTGAACCACAGAGTGTCGTACCAGCAGGTCGTCAGATTGTCATTCAGCGCAATGGCAACGTTGCCATCGATTGCACTGATCAAGTACACCCTGAGGTCGCCGCTTTGGCCTGCACCGCAGCGCGCGTCGTTGGCCTGAATATCGCCGGAATCGATTTAGTCGCGCTCGATATTTCAAAACCTCTGCAAGAGCAAGGCGGAGCAATTGTTGAAGTGAACGCAGGGCCAGGGCTCTTGATGCATCTGAAGCCCGCAGTCGGCAAAGCGCGCCAGGTGGGCCGCGATATCGTCGCACACAGTTTTGCGCCAGGTGATATGGCCAGAGTTCCCGTCATCGGCATCACGGGCTCACAGGGTAAAACCATGACGGGCATACTATTGTTTCGTCTGCTCGGCTTACACGGCTGGCGCTGCGGCCTGGTAAGTAGCGCAGGATTGTTTGTAGACAAGCGTTTATTGCACCGAGGTGATTGCGCCAACTTTGAAAATGCACGACGCGTATTGATGAATCGTGAAGTACAGGCTGCGATCATTGAAAACGGCTCGCGTCAATTGCTGACCGAAGGCTTGGCCTACGAACGCTGCGAAGTTGGCATCATTACTCAAATTGATTGGGCCGAAAACCTTTCGCAGTACCGAGTCTCGACGCTCGCCGAGCGCCTCAAAATTTATCGTACACAGATCGATGTGGTATTGCCCAAAGGCATGGCGATTCTGAATGCCGATGACCCAAGCATCGCTGAACTTGCTCGCCATTGTGACGGTCAGATCACCTGGGTTAGCTTGTCGGGCCACCCCCCTCAGCTCGCGACTGACCTTGCTCAAGAACAGCGCGTGGTCTCAATCATCGAGGGTACGATCGCGCTCAGCCAAGGCGATCGCACGGAGGCCCTTTGCCCGCTCACCGCCATCGGTGGGACTGAGCAAGCATTTGATACGACGCAAGCCTATAACGTTTTAGCGGCGGTTGCCGCCGCTTGGGCGCTTGGTCTCTCACCTGATTTAATCCAGGCTGGCTTACTGAGCTTTGACCCACACACCGCACTACCCCGATAACCACAGGAAATCGTCATGGAAGTATCTCGTATTCGTGCCCTACGCGGTCCCAATTTTTGGACGCGTCTTACTGCCATCGAAGCGGTTGTGACCTGCACGGCTCACGAGGCCGATCTAGATCAGATTCCAGGATTCTTGACACGTCTGCGTGCACGCTTCCCTGACGTCAAACCCTTGCGCCCCTTTGGCCACAAAGACCCCATCACGATGGCCCACGCACTTGAGGCGGTTAGCCTAGGCTTACAAGCCTCTGCAGGCTGTCCCGTCGCCTTCGGACAAACCGTCGTCACAAACGAACAAGGGGTATTTCAAGTCATCGTTCAGTTCACCGAAGAGCCCGTGGGCAGACTCGCTCTGGATTTGGCAGAAGCGCTTTGCATTGCTGCGCTTAAAGACGAGCCTTTTGAGATCACACAAGCCTTGGCTCGACTGCGCGAACTCGATGAGGATGTCCGTTTAGGCCCCAGCACCGGTTCAATCGTCTCGGCTGCGACTGCGCGTGGCATCCCCTATCGACGCCTAACCGAAGGCAGTCTGGTCCAGTTTGGCTGGGGCAGTAAGCAGATTCGAATCCAGGCTGCTGAAACTGGCAACACAAGCGCCATCGCTGAAGCGATTGCGCAAGATAAAGACTTAACCAAAATGCTCCTCGAGGCTGCGGGCGTGCCTGTTCCACGCGGGTTCGTCGCGGATGATGAAGACCAAGCCTGGGAGATTGCAAATAAAATCGGTTTCCCTGTCGTGGTCAAACCTCGCGATGGCAATCAAGGCAAAGGCGTCGCCGTCAATATTGAAACCCGCGAACAATTGAACGCGGCTTTCGCAATCGCCTCAGACATCAGCCGCGATGTGATTGTCGAACAATACATTCCGGGGCATGATTTTCGAATGTTGGTGATCAACAACCAACTTGTGGCCGCAGCCCGCCGAGATCCTCCATCTGTCATTGGAGACGGCCAACACACGGTGACGCAACTTGTCGAACAAGTGAATACAGATCCGCTGCGCGGCGATGGTCATGCCACCGCCCTCACAAAAATCCGCTTTGATGAAATCGCCTTAGCAACCCTAGCAACCCAGGGTTTGAACGCGCAATCAGTTCCCGAGAAAGGCAAGCGTGTATTACTTCGCAACAACGCAAACTTAAGTACGGGTGGTAGTGCAACCGACGTCACAGATGAAGTACATCCAGAGTTAGCCGCGCGCATGGTGACGGCGGCGCAAATGGTCGGCCTTGATATTGCAGGCGTCGATCTCGTCGCTGAAACAATATTGAAACCCATGGAAGAGCAGCGCGCGGGCATCGTTGAAATTAACGCTGCACCTGGTTTACGCATGCATCTAAGCCCTTCATTTGGCAAGCCGCGGCCTGTGGGTGAAGCCATCGTTGACAGCATGTTTGCCACAGGTGAAAACGCAAGAATACCCATCGTTGCGGTGACAGGCACCAACGGCAAAACAACCACTGTTCGCCTGACGGCCCATCTTCTGCGCACGAGCGGAAAACGTATCGGCATGACGAATTCAGATGGCGTATATATCGAAAACCGCTGCATCGATACGGGTGACTGCAGTGGCCCACGCAGCGCGCGCAATGTCTTGTTACACCCTGATGTCGATGCGGCCGTATTTGAAACGGCGCGAGGCGGAATTTTGCGTGAAGGCCTCGCCTTTGACCGTTGCGATGTCGCCATTGTCACCAACATCGGCGTCGGTGACCATCTAGGCATGAACTTTATCAATACCGTCGACGCGCTGGCCGTTGTCAAGCGGGTTGTCGTACAAAACGTGGCACCGCACGGCACTGCCGTTTTAAATGCTTTAGATCCGATGGTCGCTAAAATGGCCGAGGTCTGCCCTGGCACGGTTATTTTCTTTGCCCTTGATCGCCATCACCCCGTGCTCAATACGCACCGCGCCCAGGGCAAACGCGTAGTCTTTTGTGAAAACGATCACATCGTATGCAGTGAGGCCGGGCAAGATCATCGCATCGCACTCACGTCCATCCCGCTCACCCGCCAAGGCACAATCACCTTTCAGGTCGAAAATGCGATGGCGTCCATCGCAGCGGGCTGGGCCTTAGGACTTGACTGGAAAATCATCGAAACTGGCTTAGCGACTTTCGTCAACGATGCGCAAACCGCCCCCGGCCGCTTTAACGTGTTTGATTATCGTGGGGCCACAGTGATTGCCGACTATGGTCATAACCCAGATGCAATTCAAGCCCTTGTGCAAGCAATCGAAAGCATGCCGGCCACCAAACGTACCGTCGTCATCAGCGGTGCGGGCGATCGACGCGATGAAGATATTTCGCGCCAGACTGAAATTCTTGGTGAAATTTTTGACGAGGCCATTTTGTATCAAGATCAGTGCCAGCGCGGGCGAGAAGATGGCGAAGTTTTAGCCTTGCTTCAGATCGGCTTAAAAAATGTTTCGCGCACAAAAGAAATTCAGGAAATTCGAGGTGAATTTGTTGCAATTGATACTGCCCTGGCCAAACTCAAACCGGGCCATCTCTGTTTAATCTTGATCGATCAGGTACAAGAGGCCCTCGACCACATTGCAAAGCGCATTGCACAAAAATAAACCCCCTCGAATACTGAACGATCGAGGGGGTCAATTCTATGTAGTCGTGAAGCACTGACTGAACGACTTAGGCTTTACCCTTTTCGCCGGTTGCACCAAACGGAAAGGCCGGAAACATGGCACGCGCCTGCTCTTGCAACTTCTCTTGCATTTGCCCAAACAGGTCTTTGCTCTGCTCAACATAATTGTTCATCATGTTCTGCATAACAGGGGTTTGACCACTCATGAATTGCGTCCAAGCCTCAGGCGACAACTGATTGTTGCCAAACAAACCCTTCGACTGATCGGCCAAACGATCCTGAACTTCCATAAAGGTCTGGATATTTTTTTCAAGATAGGTGCCCATCATGCCTTGCATAGCATGGCCGTAAAATCGAATGACCTGGGCGAGCATCACTGAAGAAAACATCGGCATACCGCCACTCTCTTCTTCAAGAATAATCTGCAGCAAAATGCTACGCGTGAGATCTTCAGCAGTTTTTGCATCAACCACTTTAAAGACCTCATTTTTTAGCACCAGTTGCTTCACATCGGCCAAGGTAATGTAGGTGCTAGTCTGCGTGTCGTATAGACGACGATTCGGATATTTTTTTATCAGACGTGTAGATGCGTCTGTTGCCGCTTCGGTCATTAATGCCCCCAAAAAACAATGTAATAACAAATAACAGGCCGTCGCTAAAGCCGACAGCCCGCCACGTCAACCCATGTGCAAACCGCCGTTTAATGAAAAATCAGCACCTGTTGAAAAACCCGACTCTTCAGAGGCAATCCACGCCACAATCGAGGCGATTTCTTCGGGTCGACCCAGTCGCTTGACCGGGATCGTTGACACAATTTTTTCAAGTACGTCGGGGCGAATCGCACGCACCATATCTGTGCCGATATAACCAGGCGAAACGGTATTGACCGTCACACCTTTACTCGCGACCTCTTGCGCCAGCGACATTGAAAAACCATGAATGGCCGCTTTAGCCGTTGCGTAGTTGGACTGGCCGAACTGACCCTTTTGCCCATTGACTGAACTAATGTTGATAATTCGGCCAAAGCCACGATCGACCATCGCTTCAATCACTTGCTTCGTGACGTTGAACAAACTATTCAGGTTGGTGTCCATCACAGCTCGCCAATCGTCGGCAGACATTTTACGAAACACACCGTCGCGCGTAATGCCAGCATTATTAACCAAAATATCAACAGGGCCATGCTCTGCCACGACAGCCTTAAATGCCGCCTCGCACGAATTCCAGTCTGACACATTACCAACCGATGCGTAGAATTTATAACCGAGTGCGGCCTGCTCGTCGAGCCATTGCTTGTAATCGCGACTGGGCCCGCAGCCCGCCACGACAGTCATCCCTTCCTTTGCCAAACGTTGGCAAATCGCAGTCCCGATCCCACCCATACCACCGGTCACATACGCTAGCTTTGCACTCATCCTCATCTCCTTTTGCCGTCTTGATTCGGCATTAACCAACGCTAGACTGCTCGAACTTTTACATAAGACCCCGGCGCCGCCTCAAGTACCGGGTAAGCTTGATTGCCTTGCGTCTTCGACGCCTTGACCCGCTTACCGCTATACGCGGCCAACCAATCCGCCCAATCGGGCCACCAACTGCCAGGCACCTGCTTTGCTTGCGAAAGCCACTGTTCAGCGGCTTGGCCTTTCACAGGCTTTTCTCCAACCCAATAGTTACGCTTATTTTTTGCGGGGGGGTTGATCACCCCCGCAATATGACCCGAGGCACCCAACACAAAACGATTGGGGCCTGGGAAAATTGTCGTTGAGGCAAACGCAGAATGCCAAGGCACGATATGGTCTTCGCGCGAACCGTATAAATAAGTAGGCACCTTAACCTTACGTAAATCGACTGGCACCCCGCAGCATTTCAACTTATTTGGCTGACTGAGTTGGTTCTCGAGATAAGTATGCCGAAAATACCAAGTGAAAAATGGCCCGGGCAAATTGGTACTGTCGCTGTTCCAGAACAATAGATCAAACGCAACAGGCGATTCGCCTTTTAAATAATTTGAAACAACATAATTCCAAACCAGTTCGTTGGGTCGCAGAAAAGAAAACGTTGTCCCCAGCTCACGTGCCGACATCAAGCCGCCTTGACCGATTTGCTGCTCGCGCAGACTGGCGTGTTGTTCATCGACAAAGACCCCCAGCGGCCCCGTATCTTTGAAGTCGACCATTGAGGTCAAACGCGTAAGCGAAGCCACAGGGTCCTGGCCCTTTGCCGCGGCAACGGCTAGGCCAGCAGAGAGCATCGTGCCCCCGACACAAAATCCAAGGGCATTGATTTTGCTTTGCCCTGAAATCTCTTGCGTCACGCGCAGGCCAGTCAGAATACCTTCTTCAAGATAGTCATCCCAAGTCGCTTTCTCAATCCCATCGGTATCTTCAGCCAACGGATTACGCCAGGACATCAAATAAACCGTAAAGCCTTGAGCCACCGCATCGCGTACAAACGAATTTTCAGGTTGCAGATCAAGAATATAAAATTTATTAATACACGGTGGTACAAGCAATATCGGACGCTGAAACACCGTAGGTGTTGTGGGCGCGTATTGAATCAGTTGAAAAAACTTGTTTTGAAAAACGACAGAGCCAACTGAAGTGGCTACATTTTGGCCCACAACAAACTTGCTTTCATCACTTTGGGTAATACGACCTTTTTGGATATCACCCATCAAGTTCGAAACGCCCGCAACGAGGGTCTCCCCGCCCGAGTCAATCAAGGCCGACTGCGCGTCGGGATTGGTCGCCAAAAAATTAGCGGGTGACATGGCATCAACCCACTGCATGACTGAAAAGTGCAGGCGTTCTTTAACTGCCGTCGAAGCCTCTGAGGCGTCGACCATCTTTTGCATGGCATCGGCCGACAAAAGATACAAATGTGCCATTAATAAATGGGCGGGACTCGACGCCCATGCAGGGGCCGCAAAACGCCGATCTTTGATCGGCGGCAAGTGGCCATTCGTTGCCTCTTGAGACAATCGCTGCCACGCTTGCATGAAGTCATTTTGGATCGACGTCATCGCTTCGTTTGAAACCGCGGGGGCTGACGACAACCCCTCTAAGAACGGAAAATTCACATTGAGACCTTTTTATCCCCTAAGCGCTGTCATCCTGCTCTGCAATATCGCGCTTGTCAACCCCACAAAGAGACCCTTTATCGTCCAATGCTAACGAGCTCAACCCTAGCTTAGCCAGGCCAGGGTCGCCATCCGCCCAGTGACGCGATCGCGCCGATATGAAAAGAACTGCTGAGCCGGATCGTTCACCGTGCATAAGCCACTATTTTCAACCTGACTGACTCCCATTTGCGCCAAACGCCAGCAAGCGAGCCCCGCCAAGTCTGCCCGCCACTTACCTGGCTCAAGAGGGTCGGGCACAAAAAGGCCATGCTGTTCAGCGCCAGCCCCTTTGAAGGCAACTCGCACTTCATCGCCCACCTGAAAAGCCTTTGCCCCGATACCAGGTCCCACCCACGCGCGCCAGCCCGAGGCTGCGGGGCGTTTAGACTGCATCTTTTGTAGAGTTGCCTCTAAAACTCCGGCGGCCAAGCCCTTCCAGCCGGCGTGCGCCACCCCCAGCACCGAACCGGCCTGATCGGCCAACACGACCGACAAGCAATCCGCCGTCAACACCGCCAACACACGCCCTGTCTGTGCCGTCACCGAAGCATCTGCCGCGGGAGGTGGTTGGGTTGCGTCAAACCACTGAGCCTCGTCAGCATCAACCACGCGCTTACCGTGAACCTGTTGGAGCCAGGCGGGCTCAGCAGGTAATAATTGCCTTAACCGTTTGCGATTTTCATGAACATTGGCAGGGTCTTCTTGAGCGCCAAGACCCAGGTTAAACGTCGCGTAAGGCGCCTGCCCCACCCCACCTTGGCGCGTGGTGCAAAATAGTTCAACGCCCTGCCAAGCCTGCTGTGGGCGGATTAGACGAATGGCAGCTTGAGCCGGTTGGTACGTCATTCAAATCCTCTCAACTCGAACCTGACTGTTCGGCTATTTCCAACTGATTTGTTCAATAACCTTCAGCATATCCGCTGCTGGGGGCGCCGTAAACTCAACACTGCCCCCGCGGACTGGGTCTTCAAACTGAAGTTGGTGGGCATGCAACATCTGCCGAGTCGCCCCGTCAATGGCACGACCGCCGTACAACGTGTCGCCCAACAAAGGATGGCCCAAACTGGCCAAATGCGCGCGAATCTGATGCGTTCGTCCAGTCTCAAGCCGACAGGTGACCTGCGAAATATTCGAACCCCCATACTCACCCACGCTCACGAGTTGATAATGGGTCACTGCGGACTTGGGCGAACTCAGACTATCTACCGACATGCGTACAGGCACTTTAGGATCTCGCCCAATCGGACGATCGACCGTACCCTGAGCCAGCATGCGGCCATGGGCCAATGCGAGATACTGCCGACCCATCGTACGAGCCTGTAACTGACGAACCAAATGCGTTTGGGCAATTTCGTGACGCGCGATCACCAGTAACCCAGAGGTGTCTTTGTCCAGACGATGCACAATCCCGGCACGCGCCACCTGCAGCAGCTCGGGATAGCGGTAAAGCAAGCCATTGAGCAGAGTACCCGACCAATTACCGGCACCAGGGTGAGTGACCAGCCCCACCGGTTTGTTCACGACGATCCAGTCCGGCGTTTCGCCCAACACCTCAAAGACGACAGGTTCGGGCACAAAAGCATGATCTTCGGGGGCCGGCTGCTCGTAAACGGTGATCACATCGTCTTCGCGCACGGCTTGTCTAAGCTTGGCCGGCTTTCCGTTAACCAGAACGTGCCCGCCCTGAATCCACGTCTGCAAACGACTGCGAGAATGCTGCGGAACCAGTTGAGCAAGCACCTTATCGAGCCGTTCAAGCGGCATTTCGTCAGTGATCCGAAAAACCTGTGGCTCGTCGTCAGTAAGAATATCTTCAGAAATGGGGGTATCAGCCATTGGGACTCGTCTTATAATCAGCAGAGAATGCTAACACCAAGGATCATTTCGTGATGGGTCGCAACACTATTTCTTTGTTTCAGCCACGCGTTGAAACCACCTGGGCTACCAGACTGCTAGTTTTACTGGCAACGCTGCTGATCGCGGGTTGTGGCACCAAAGGGCCCGAATACGACCCGACCGCTAGTTGGAGCGTTGAACGTTTGTACCAAGATGGCAAATCAGAAATGGACTCGGGCAATTGGCGACTGGCCAAAGAGCGCTTCATGTCCATTGAGACGCGCTTCCCGTTTGGCACGTATGCGCAGCAGTCGATGCTGAACCTGGCTTACGTGCAATGGAAAGACAAAGAGCCTGAACTCGGACTCGCCACACTGAGTCGTTTTCAGCAGCAGTACCCCAATCATCCCACTACAGACTACGCGTTATACCTGCGTGGCTTGATTAACTTTACGCCACCGAGCGCCGTGTTTTCAGTGGTGACTCGACAAAACCCGGGCGAGCGTGATCCTAAGGCGCTGCGTCAGTCTTACGCAGCCTTTACCGAATTGGTCGAGCGCTTTCCTGAAAGTCGCTATGCAACGGATGCGCGCAAACGTATCGAATGGCTCATCAACACCATGGCCGAAAACGAAATGCTGATTGCACGCTACTACTACGAACGGTTTGCGTACGTTGCCGCAGTCAATCGTGCACAGATCGTGATCACTGATTTTCAAGGCGTCCCGGCCGCCGAGCAAGCGCTGTACATCATGATGATGTCCTACGAAAAACTAAAGCTGACTGATCTGCGTAACGATGCCGAACGCGTGTTATTGCAAAACTTTCCAAACACAACCCTGATCGCTAAAGGCTTTCCTGGCAAATATAGTGCCTGGAACCCATTGCGACTGTTTTAAGTAGCTGGCTCAGCGTGGCGTTGATAAAACGCCACGGCCTCCTCCAGTGAGCGGGTGCGTGCAAAGGGGGGCAACCCGCGCCATAGCTGCTTGCCATACGGCTTATCGACCAGCCGTGTATCGCCCACCAGCAATACCCCCCAATCCGTTTCACTACGAATCAGACGGCCTGAGCCTTGTTTAAGAGAGATGGCCGCCTCAGGCAGTTGGTATTCCATAAAAGGATTGCCACCCCTGCTACGGCAGGCGCGTAAACGCGCCTCAAGTACCGGATCATCTGGGGGCGCAAAGGGCAGCTTATCAATCGCAACCAGCGTTAAGCGATCGCCTACGACATCAATCCCTTCCCAAAAACTAGCACTACCTACCAACACAGCATGATCGAGGGTGCGAAAACGCTCGAGCAAATCACGACGCGTGCCATTACCCTGGCGCATCAACGGCCAGGTAATCCCCAAACGGTCGTACGCATCACCGATGAGACCTGCTACGCGTTCAACTGCGCGCAGCGTCGTGCATAGCACCAGTGCACCACCCTGACTTGCCTGGATTAAAGGGATCAGAGTTTCAACAAATGCTGGCAAAAATTCGGCGGATTGCGCTGGGGGCAACTGCTGGGGCACAAATAACAAGGCCTGCTTTGCGTAATCAAAGGGCGATTCGAAGCGTAAAGTTTGAGCGCTTTCTAAGCCCAAACGCGATGTGAAATGAGAAAAGTCACCATTGACAGACAAAGTTGCTGACGTGAAGATCCAGGCTTGCCCTCCCTGTCGGTAGCGAGAAAACGCCTCAGCAACTGAAAGCGGTGCGGCATGCAGCCGCACGTGATGCAAGCCGCACTCTACCCAACGCACGACTTGCTGAAGATCTTGCACCGGCGCGCGCGAGTCGCGTGTCGGCTGACCCCATTTAGCCAAGCGCTCGGCTAGCTCTTGGCAGGTACGAGCGGCTGCAGCCAGATCAGGATGTTTTTCTTCGACAGTCACCAGCATCTTGCCAATTTCATCGAGTGCAATTTGCAAGGTTGCACGCGCGGCGTCAAACACTTCAGGGGCAGGAAAGGCCTCAAAGGTGACGCGTTTAGACGGCAAGCTTTCTAGGGAGGCGCAGGCTAAGCGCAGTTCGCGCGCAGTGTGTTCAACTCGACGCGCCTGCTCAGACCAATTGGTTAACTCGCGAGCGTGCGCAAGACCCGCCGTTTCAATCAGTTTTGCAAGATCTAACAGTTGATGGGTTGACAGACTGCTGCCCAAGAACCGCGTGGCAGTATCAGGCAACTGATGCGCCTCGTCAAACACAACCGTATCCGCAGCGGGCAATAAATCGGTAATACCCTCGTCGCGCAACATCAAATCGGCCATAAACAAGGCGTGATTAATCACGACTACGTCAGCCTCTTGTGCTTGCCTGCGTGCTTTCAACACAAAGCAATCGCGCACGTTTGGACAATCTTGACCCAGACAGTTTTCACGCGTCGACGTCACACGCTGCCAGATTTCTGCCTCTTCGGGCACAGAAGGCAAATCAGCCCGATCGCCTGTCGTTGATTGCTGCGAGAAGGTATGGATATGCCGCAGTTGTTGCACCTCGGCACGAGACTTTAAGCCGCGATCTTCTGTTTGAAGTTTTTCGAGATGATAGTGACACACATAATTGCCTCGCCCCTTGAGCAAGGCAATCGAGGCCGGCACGCTAAGGGCTTCGCGCACACGGGGCAAATCACGCGCAAACAATTGATCTTGCAGGGTGCGTGTACCGGTTGAAACGAGTACTTTTCCGCCCCCCAATAAAGCAGGCACGAGATAAGCCCACGTTTTGCCAGTGCCGGTACCGGCCTCGGCAACCAGGGTTGAGCGCTCGGCAATGGTACGTTCTACCATTTGAGCCAGTTCTATCTGCGAAGGGCGCACACGAAAGCCCGGCGCGATCGCTGCAAGCGGCCCTTCGAGCGAAAAAAGCTGAGAAATCGACTGTTCTGACATGTGCAACACCAAGAAGCTAGCCGGATCATACCGCTTCAAATGAACAAGTATGCCGACTGTGGCAAAATCGTCCGTTTGTTCCAGTTAAAAAGTGTCTATCCCAATGAGTGATTCCAGTTCTGTCGTGTCTGCAACCGTATCATCCCCCGCCGTATTTAGTGCGCCGGTCACCTCTCAAGAAGCCGAAGTGCGGATCGTGGCTCAACTAGCGCAAGAGCTAGGCATCCGTGCCAATCAGGTACTGGCCGTGATCGAATTGTTAAATGACGGCTCAACGGTGCCGTTTATTGCCCGCTATCGCAAAGAAGCAACCGGCGACCTAGACGATACGGTATTACGCAATCTGGATACACGCCTTTTGTATTTACGAGACCTTGAAGAGCGTCGTGCTGCAATTTTGGCCTCTATCACAGAACAAAACAAACTCACGCCTGAGCTTGAAAAATCCATTCAACAAGCCGACACGAAGCAGCGTCTTGAGGACCTGTATGCCCCCTATAAAGTTAAACGCCGTACCCGCGCACAAATCGCACGAGAAGCAGGGCTTGAGCCATTAGCCGATGGCATTCTGACGGATCTGCAGTGCGACCCCGCACTGCTTGCTGCACAATTCTTAAATCCCGAAGCCAACATCACCGATGTCAAAGCGGCACTGGATGGCGCACGCGATATTTTGGCCGAACGCTATGCCGAAAATGCAGATTTATTAAGCGACATGCGTACCCACTTATGGTCGCACGGCTATCTTTACTCGAAAGTGGCAGACGGCAAAGAAGCCGAGGGTGCGAACTTCAGAGACTGGTTTGACTTTAATGAGCCGCTTCGCACTCTGCCCTCACATCGCATTCTGGCAATGCTGCGTGGCCGTCAACAAGGTGCGCTTGAATTACGCATCGGCCTTGAAGCCACTCAAGACATTCTCGTGCCACATCCCTGCGTCGAACGGGTTGCAGGATTTTTAAAACTTGGGCGAGACTTATTTTCTGCCGCGCCGTCTGCGCGCGCCAAATGGCTAGCAGACGTTGCGCGCTGGACGTGGCGGGTCAAACTATTAACAATGTTTGAATCTGAAATGGTAACTCGGTTGCGCGAAAGCGCCGAAACTGAAGCAATTCGCGTATTTGCTGCCAATTTAAAAGATCTTTTGCTCGCGGCTCCGGCAGGGCCGAAAGCAGTCTTGGGGCTTGACCCAGGCATCCGGACAGGGGTTAAAGTCGCTGCGATTGATCGCACCGGAAAAGTCGTTGAAACCGCCACGGTCTATCCGTTTGAACCACGCAGAGATCGCGCAGGGACTCTTGCCGTGTTAGCCACGCTCGCGCGCAGACACAAGATTGAGTTGGTCGCGATTGGCAATGGGACCGCTTCGCGTGAAACTGAAAAACTAGTCATCGATCTGATGGCCGCACAACCCGATTTGAAGCTGACGCGCGTTATCGTTTCAGAGGCGGGCGCCTCAGTCTACTCGGCGTCCGAGTTGGCGGCACTCGAATTTCCGGACCTGGATGTGACACTGCGCGGAGCTGCATCGATCGCGCGTCGACTACAAGATCCCCTGGCCGAGCTGGTCAAGATCGAACCTAAAGCCATTGGCGTGGGGCAATATCAGCATGACTTGAATCAGCGCGAACTCGCACGTTCGCTTGATGCAGTGGTCGAAGATTGCGTGAACGCAGTGGGTGTTGATGTGAATACAGCCTCAGCCGCTTTGCTTGCCCGCGTATCAGGCCTGAACAGCACTCTGGCCAAAAATATTGTTAGTTATCGCGATGAGAAAGGCGCGTTTGCTAATCGCAAAGCACTCAAAGAGGTCTCACGTTTTGGTGAAAAGGCCTTTGAACAAGCCGCTGGTTTTTTACGCATCCAGAATGGCGACAATCCGCTAGATCGCTCATCGGTTCACCCCGAAGCCTATCCTGTGGTTGAGCGGATTTTGAAAAAAATTGCCTCTGAGATGAAAGACGTCATTGGCAATCGAGATAAGCTCAAAGGCTTATCACCCGCTGAATTCGTTGATGAGAAATTTGGCGTACCGACTGTGCGCGACATTTTGCTCGAACTTGAAAAGCCTGGTCGCGATCCGCGTCCAGAGTTCAAAACGGCGACTTTTAAAGAGGGCGTTGACACCCTCAATGATTTGCTGCCCGGAATGATTCTTGAAGGCGTTGTCACGAACGTGGCAAACTTTGGTGCCTTTGTCGATATCGGTGTGCATCAGGACGGCTTGGTACATATTTCAGCGTTAGCTGAAAAATTTGTCAGTGATCCACGTGATGTCGTACGCGTCGGGCAAACCGTTCAAGTGCGTGTGCAAGAAGTCGATATCGCGCGTAAACGCATTGCCTTAACGATGAGGCTTAATGATGACGCCCCGCCAGCAAGGTCAATGGGATCAGGTGCTGCAGCCGGCAATGGCTCGGGTGGCAATGCGAATCGTGGGGCCCGCAAACCGAACCCCGTGGCCCCAGCGTCATCGCCAAGTCCAGGCGGCGCGATGGCCGCTGCGTTTGCAAAACTTAAACGCTAAACGCCCAAACGCCTAGAACTGACACGCTAGGTGAAGCTAAGTGACAACCTGCATGGCAACATGCAGGGCAGTCACAATCTGATCACGCTGTTCGACAGACCCGCATTCAGCGGCTTGCGCGACCACTTGACCGTTATGAACAATGACGAGTCCTAAGGCCCCCTCGAGCTTGATACTAGCCTCGGGACCCGCTTGCTGTAGCCCACGCATTGCCGCGCCAGCGAGCTTCGGATCTGCGAAGGGGATCGAGCAAAAAAGTTCGGCACCATCTGCTGCCAACAAGCGAAATCGAAACTGACCCGTTTCGTCGCGAAAGCTGACGTAGCGCGCACCCTTTTCTGTGCCCTTTGCTTTCTTAGCTGGCGACGACGTTGCACGAGACGTTGCCAAACTGCGTAAACCCACTGCTTGACGCAATTCTTGAATAAACGGCGTCGCAATCGCACGGGCTTTACGCGCCCCCTCTTGCAAAATCTCTTCGATGCGATCCGGAGTCGACATCAACGCTTCATAGTTTGCACGCAACGGACCCATCTCTTGCTCGATACGGTCACAGAGACGCTGCTTGGCGTCGCCCCAACCCATGCCAGTCATCAGCTCATTGCGAAAGTTTGTGGTCTCAGCCGGCTGCGCAAAAGCTTTGTAGATGAGGTAGAGATGAGAGGCGTCAGCATCTTTAGGCTCGCCGGGACCGCGCGAATCTGTCACGATTTTTGCGATCGCAGATTTCAACGCTTTAGCCCCACCCTCAAATAGT
Organism: Bordetella parapertussis; assembly: GCA_943331855.1. Lineage (GTDB taxonomy): Bacteria > Pseudomonadota > Gammaproteobacteria > Burkholderiales > Burkholderiaceae_B > Zwartia > Zwartia parapertussis_H. The sequence goes on along the minus strand of CALQNE010000019.1, from coordinate 12,264 downwards.
GGCACGGTATTGCCATAGCTTTTAGACATTTTGCGACCGTCTAAACCAGGTAAGGTCGCGACATCTTCAGAGATCACCGCCTCAGGCAACACAAAAAACTCACGCCCCTGACCAAACAGATGATTGAACCGTTGCGCAATATCGCGCGCCATTTCTAGATGCTGTGTTTGATCACGACCCACCGGCACCTTGTGCGCGTTGAACATCAAGATATCTGCTGCCATCAGAATCGGATACGAAAACAAACCCATATTGATACCGTCGTCGGCCTCAACACCTTTGGCGGTATTTTGATCAACCGACGCTTTATAGGCGTGGGCACGGTTCATTAAACCTTTAGCGGTCACGCAAGTGAGCATCCAGCAAAGCTCTGGGATCTCAGGGATATCTGATTGGCGATAAAAAGTCACCCGCTGTGGATCAAGGCCCGAGGCTAGCCAGGTTGCGGCGATTTCAAGCCGCGAACGCGCGATTAGCGCTGGATCTTCAGATTTGATCAGCGCGTGATAATCGGCCAAAAAAAAGAAAGCATCGACATTACTTTGCTGGCTTGCTTGAATCGCTGGACGGATCGCCCCCACATAATTGCCTAGATGTGGAGTACCAGAGGTGGTGATGCCAGTCAGGACACGGGTGTTCATAAAGGAGCCAGGTGCTGAGATTGAAGAAAACCGCTAAGCCATGAGTGTAACGTCTACAAAGCCCATTTAAGGGTACCGTTTGAACGACCAAGAGACACGCGCGCTTAGGCTCAGATATTGACGGTGTCGCGACGCTCAGACTCTAGATATTCTTTGGACTGCATTTCGAGAATGCGCGATACCGTACGGTGAAACTCGTTAGACATTGGGCCTGAGGTGTAAATCTCATCAGGCTCACAAGCCGCCGACATAATCAGCTTGATTTTATGATCATAGAAAACGTCAATAAGCCAGGTAAAGCGTCGTGCCTCAGAGGCTTCGCGAGGCCCCATCTTAGGCACATCCGACAAAATCACAGCATGAAAGCGACTGGCAAGTTCGAGATAATCGTTTTGCGAGCGCGGACCACCACACAGTGTTGCAAAGTCAAACCAAACTACACTTCCAGCACGTTGTTTTGCTCGAATCTCTCGATGTTCAACAAGCAGTACAGGGTCTTGTGGCGCAGTATCCGCCAACTGATTAAACGTCTGAAGCAGAGCCTGATCCGCCTGCACACCCATCGGCGTGTGATAACACTTCACCTGCTCAAGCGTACGACGGCGATAGTCAATCCCGGCATCGACGTTCAAGATATCCATACGGTCTTGAATTAATTTAATCGCAGGCAACAAGCGATCACGATGTAAGCCGTCTGGATAGAGCGTAGAGGGTTCATAGTTTGACGTCATCACAAATGAAGTACCGAATTCAAAAAACTTCAACAGAAGACGGTACAAAATCATGGCGTCAGCAACATCCGACACATGAAATTCATCAAAACAAATCAGTTGGTAATCTCTTGAGATTCGACGCGCAACTTCGTCGAGTGGATCCTGCATACCTTTCACTTCGTCAAGCTGACGATGCACACTGCGCATAAACTCGTGAAAATGCAGACGAGTTTTACGCTCAACCGGAACGGTTGCGTAAAACGAATCCATCAAAAAACTTTTACCGCGGCCAACCCCACCCCAAAGATACACACCACGAGGGGTTTCAGGGCGTTTAAAAAAACGTTTTAGCAAACTCGAACGCTGTTCTTGAAAAGCGACCCAGTCATCGTAGTAACGTTGCAGACGCTCTACCGCAGCACGCTGAGCAGGGTCGGATTCGTAACCCCGTTCGGCGAGTGTTTGCTCGTAGGATTCAAGAACGTTCAAAATACTTAGAAATTAAGCGTGCGCTTATCAACGGCCAAGGCCGCTTCTTTCATCGATTCGGACAAGGTTGGATGTGCATGGCAAATCCGGGCGATGTCCTCAGCTGCACCTTTGAACTCCATGATGGTGACCGCTTCAGCAATCAACTCAGAAGCCATCGGCCCAATGATATGAACCCCCAAGACCTCATCGGTTGTTGCGTCTGCCAATATTTTGACAAACCCTGTGGTGTCACCTAGCGCACGTGCTCGACCATTCGCCAAGAACGGAAAGCTTCCCGACTTGTAGGCATGGCCTGAGGCCTTAAGTTGTTGCTCCGTCTGCCCAACCCACGAAATCTCAGGCGAGGTATAGATCACCCAAGGGATCGTATTGAAATTGACATGGCCATGTTGGCCACCAATGCGCTCGGCAACAGCCACGCCCTCTTCTTCGGCTTTATGCGCCAACATCGGACCACGCACCACATCACCAACCGCCCAAACATTTGGAAGATTAGTCTTGCAATCACCATCAACCACAATAAAACCACGCTCATCAAGTTGCAAGCCAACAGAGTCTGCTTTAAGACCACCAGTGTAAGGAATGCGACCAATCGAAACGATCAGTTTGTCGACGACTAATTTTTGTTCAACACCTGCGGCGTCGGTGTAAGGGACCGTTACTGTCTTTGCACCCGCTTTAATCTCACCGAGTTTGATTCCGGTGTGAATCGCTAAGCCTTGTTTGGTAAAAATCTTAAACGCTTCTTTGGCTACCTGCGTATCGACCGCTGCCAGAAAATCCGGCATGGCTTCAAGCACGGTGACTTCGGCACCCAATCGGCGCCAAACGCTACCCATCTCTAGGCCGATGACGCCCGCGCCAATCACGCCGAGCTTTTTAGGGACCGCTGCAATGTTGAGCGCACCATCGTTCGACAAAACTTGTTGTTCATCAAACGGCAAGCCAGGCAATTCACGCGCAGACGAACCCGTCGCGATCACCACATGCTTGCCAACGATATCGGCTGTCGCCGTGCCACTGACATTGATGGCCCAACCACCCTCGACCTGACCGGTAAAAGCTCCCTTGCCATGGAAGAACGTAATCTTGTTCTTTTTAAACAAATACAAAATACCGTCGTTGTTTTGTTTCACGACACTATTTTTACGGCTGAGCAATTGATCGACGTTGAGCGTGACGCCCTTAACCTCGATACCGTGTTCGGCAAAATGATGGTTGACTTGATCGTAGTGCTCTGACGACTGAAGCAAAGCCTTAGAAGGAATGCAGCCCACATTGGTACACGTGCCACCAGGTGCCGGACCACCCTTGCCATTTTGCCAGGCGTCGATGCACGCGACCGACATCCCTAATTGCGCAGCACGGATCGCGGCAATATAGCCGCCCGGGCCAGCGCCGATCACAACAACATCAAATTGTGTAGACATGAGTATCTCGGGTTAGATTTCGAGCAGCAAGCGTTGTGGATCTTCGAGCGCTTCTTTCATCGCAACCAAACCCAATACCGCTTCACGACCATCAATGATGCGGTGATCGTAAGACATTGCCAAGTAATTAATTGGACGAATGACAATCTGACCTTTTTCAACCACTGCCCGATCTTTTGTGGCATGCACGCCCAAGATCGCCGACTGTGGTGGATTGATAATTGGCGTCGATAGCATCGACCCAAACACCCCACCATTCGATATCGAGAACGTACCACCGGTCATTTCTTCGATGCCCAGTTTGCCTTCAGAGGCACGCTTGCCAAAGTCAGCAATCGTTTTTTCAATTTCAGCGATCGAGAGTTGATCCGCGTTGCGCAGAATTGGGACCACCAAGCCGCGTGGGCTACCAACAGCGATACCAATATCAAAGTAGCCGTGATAGATAATGTCTTTTCCGTCGATCGAGGCATTCAAGACGGGATAACGCTTGAGTGCAGCAACCGCTGCTTTGACAAAGAACGACATGAACCCGAGCTTAACGCCGTGTTCTTTTTCAAACTTGTCTTTGTACAAATTGCGTAGATCAATCACGCCTTGCATATTGACTTCGTTAAAGGTCGTCAGGATTGCGTTATCTTGCTGCGACTGCAACAGACGCTCGGCCACACGCGCGCGCAGACGGCTCATTGGCACGCGTTGCTCGGGGCGGCCATCAAGCGACTGAGTCATAGGAACAGAGGGGTTCGCCAAAGGTGCCGCCTTAGCAACCGCAGCAACTGGCGCTGAAGCCCCAAGCGCATCGCCCTTGGTAATACGACCATCGCGACCTGAGCCAGCCACAGTTGAAGCTGCGACGCCTTTATCTGCAAGAATCTTTGCCGCAGCAGGAGAAGCAACCCCTGCGCTACTGACTGAGGCAGGTGCAGCGGCCGCAGGAGCCGGTACAGGAGCGACTGCAGGCGTAGCGACTGCAGCAGGCGCTGCAACAGCTTTGCCTTCAGTATCGATACGCGCGATGATTTCGCCCGATGCCACTAGGCTGCCATCACCACGAACGATTTCTGCAAAGACACCTGAAGCAGGAGCTGGGACTTCGAGACCGACTTTATCCGTTTCAACTTCGATCAAAATTTCATCGGCAGTCACCACATCGCCTAGTTTTTTCTTCCAGGTTAACAAGGTTGCTTCAGAAACAGATTCAGACAGTTGGGGCACAACTACATCAGTGATTGCCATTTTTTTTCCGTGAGGGATCGTATTGATCGGTAAAGTCGCGTGCGTTATTTGGTTAGCATGAACACTTTAAACTTGCCAAAGGCTTGCTCAACCAGCGCCTTCTGCTGCTCTTGGTGCTTGGCCAGATAGCCCACCGCAGGTGACGCAGAGGCGGGGCGCCCTGCATAACCCAGTTTTTGTCCAGCCGACATGTTTTGGTACAGGTGATGCTGCACGTAAAACCAAGGACCCTGGTTTTGCGGTTCGTCTTGCACCCAAACAACTTCAGTGGCTTTAGGATACTTGCGCAGCTCAGCCTCGAAGGTTTTATGCGCAAAGGGATACAACTGCTCGACGCGAATGATGGCAACCGAGCTATCTTTGCGGTCGGCACGTCCGTGCACGAGGTCGTAATAGACTTTGCCCGAACACGCCAATACCCGCTTAACCGACGCAGCTTTAATTTGCTCGTCCAGCTCAGGGATGATCGGTTGGAAACGCCCTGTTGAGAGCTCTTTCAGAGGCGAGCCTGCATCTTTATTTCGCAACAGTGACTTTGGCGTCAAAATCACCAGAGGTTTACGGAATTTTCGGACCATCTGACGGCGCAAGAGATGGAAAATCTGCGACGCAGTGGTTGGCTGTACAACTTGAATATTATTGTCAGCGCACAACTGTAGAAAACGTTCAATACGCGCAGATGAATGCTCAGGGCCTTGACCCTCGTAGCCATGGGGCAACATCAGCGTCAAACCCGACTGGCGACCCCACTTTGCCTCACCCGATACAATAAATTGATCAATGACGACCTGAGCACCGTTGACGAAATCGCCAAACTGGGCTTCCCAAATCGTAAGCGTGTTTGGATCAGCGCATGAATAGCCGTACTCAAAACCTAATACAGCCTCTTCAGACAATACCGAGTCAATCACAGTGAAAGGTGCTTGACCCGCAGAAACGTTTTGCAACGGAATATACGTACCATCATCCCAACGCTCGCGATTTTGATCATGCAACACCGCATGACGATGCGTGAAGGTACCGCGGCCAGAGTCTTGCCCCGTAATACGAATTGCATAGCCTGCCTTAACTAAGGTTGCAAAGGCCAGATGCTCGCCCATGCCCCAATCAAGGTTTTGCTCGCCACGCGCCATCGCGCGACGATCGTTAAGCAACTTTGTCACTAAGGCGTGTGGCGTGAAGCCAGCTGGCGTTTGTGTGAGTGCTTCGCCAATACTTTTGAGTTCAGCCAACGGCACTGCTGTATCAGCCTGGTCGGTCCACTTTGCATTTAGAAAGGGAGTCCAGTCAATCGAATACTTGCTTTTGTAGTTTGTCAGCACCGGCTCAATCGTACGTTGGCCATCTTCCATGTACTGGCGGTAATCTTTGACGAGTTGATCGCCCTCACCTTCTTTCAGCACGCCTTGCGCAGTCAGCTTGTCTGCGTAAAGCTTACGCGTGCCGGGGTGAACACCGATGCGCTTGTACATTAAAGGCTGAGTCAGTGCGGGAGTATCTTGTTCGTTGTGCCCAAGCTTTCGGAAGCAAACAATATCCACCACAACATCACGACCAAAGGCCATTCTGAAATCAAGCGCTAAGCGCGTAGTAAAGGCAACCGCTTCAGGATCATCACCATTGACGTGAAATACCGGTGCTTCAATCATTTTTGAAACGTCGGTGCAATAAATGGTTGAGCGCGCGTCACGCGGATCTGAAGTTGTGAAGCCAATCTGGTTGTTAATCACCAGATGCACCGTACCGCCAGTGCCATAGCCGCGCGTTTCGGCGAGGTTCAAGGTTTCCATCACGACACCCTGGCCTGCAAACGCAGCATCACCGTGCACCAATACCGGCAGCACTTGCTTGTAGCCTTCAGCGCCACGGCGCTCTTGACGCGCACGCACACTACCCTCAACTACTGGGTTGACGATTTCAAGGTGTGACGGATTAAACGCGAGCGACAAATGCATTGGGCCGCCGCGCGTTGAGAGATCACTGGAAAAACCATTGTGATATTTCACGTCGCCATCGCTTAAGCCTTCAGCGTGATGGCCTTCGAATTCGGCAAACAAATCACCAGGCATCTTGCCCATGATGTTAACTAACATGTTCAGACGACCACGGTGGGCCATCCCAACAACCATTTCTTGAACGCCGGCCTGACCGGCATGATGCACGAGCTCGTCCATCGAGGCGATAAAACTATCGCCCCCTTCGAGCGAAAACCGCTTTTGGCCAACATACTTTGTGTGCAAATAGCGCTCGAGGCCTTCAGCCTCGGTGAGCTGTTGCAACAAGTTGCGTTTGCCTTCAGCGGAAACAGGTGGCGCAGACAAGGTTGACTCAAGGCGCTCTTGAACCCAACGCTTAACTGCTGGGTCAGACGCATGCATAAACTCAGCGCCGACCGAACGGCAATAAGTGTCACGCAAGGCTTTGAGGATGTCACGCAAGGTCATGGTGCTTGCGCTAGAAAAATATGTATTGGCGGCCGAAAAAACCTGATCGAGATCGGCTTCGTTTAAGCCATAAAACGCAGGGTCTAATTCGGGGATCGCGGGGCGATCGGTACGCTTGAGCGGATCAAGATCAGCCCATCTTGAACCAAGTGAGCGATACGCGGCAATCAAAGACTGCACGTGCACTTGCTTGGTTGCAACGGCTAGATCAGATTCTTTTGCACGCTGCGCAAAGCCATTTGTTTTAGCGCGTATCGCGAACGACTCAACGATCGGCGCATGCGCCTGATCACGGGTTGCTTCCTGGCCATCGGTTGCCGGCATATGCTGCAACTGGTCGAAATACGTTCGCCAGTTATCAGGCACGGAGCCAGGATTGTCGAGATAAGCTTCATAAAGCTCTTCAACATACGGGGCATTGCCCCCAAACAAATAGGAGTTCTTTCGAGATTCGAGTTGTGATGACATTTGACGCTTCACCTTGTCGGGTGTTTCACCCGTTACGATGCAGGAATACCTTCCGTTTACTCGGCCAAACCGATTTGCGGATAGCGGGCAGAAGGCAGTTGTTTTGAGCCTTAAAGTCCGGCGATAAAGTATAACCCGATGGCCTTGATAAACCCATGGTTTTTGTGCGGATAGCCTTTCTTATTTGAAGGTTATTCAAACAAGCGTTGCGCCAACGAAACAGCGTCTGGCCTAGAGCCGTCGAACATACGCATAAAAAAAGACGACTCGAAAGTCGTCTTTTCGTACCGCGCTACATCCTGGAGGCCTGAGTCAAATGACTCAAACTATCTTTACTTATTTACGCTTAGGAACAGAGCGTGAAGTCGCCCCTTGATACAACTGGCGTGGACGACCAATTTTGTATTCTGGATCAGAGATCATTTCGTTCCACTGAGCAATCCAGCCAACAGTACGCGCCAGAGCAAAAATCGCGGTAAACAAAGCGGTAGGCACACCAATCGCACGCTGGACAATACCTGAGTAGAAGTCAACGTTAGGATACAGTTTGCGTTCAACAAAGTAAGGATCTTCGAGCGCAATACGCTCAACTTCCATCGCAAGTTTGAACAATGGATCATTTTCAAGACCCAAAGCCGCCAAGACTTCTTTACACGTTTGCTGCATCAACTTGGCACGTGGATCGTAGTTTTTGTAGACGCGATGGCCAAAACCCATTAAGCGCACGCCAGAGTTTTTGTCTTTGACTTGCTCCATGAACTCGCCTACTTTGGCCAAGCCACCCTTAGCTTGCAAGTCTTCCAGCATTTGCAAGCACGCTTCGTTTGCGCCGCCGTGTGCCGGACCCCACAAACAAGCAACGCCTGCAGCGATCGCAGCAAAGGGATTGGTGCCCGACGAACCGCACAGACGCACGGTTGAGGTTGATGCATTTTGCTCGTGATCAGCGTGCAGGATAAAAATACGATCAAGCGCACGCTCAACCACAGGGTTGACGACATATTCTTCGCAAGGCGTTGCAAACATCATGCGCAAAAAGTTGCCGGTATACGACAGGTTATTTTGTGGATAAATGTAAGGCTGGCCTTGTGAATATTTATACGCCATGGCCACCAGTGTTGGCATCTTGGCAATCAATCGAATTGCAGCAACGTGACGGTGATGCGGATTCGTGATGTCATTTGAATCATGATAGAAGGCAGACATCGCGCCCACAAGACCTGTCAAAACGGCCATCGGATGCGCATCACGGCGAAAACCGCGCAAGAAAAACTGCATCTGCTCGTTGACCATCGTGTGACGGGTGACCAGCGTATCAAAGTCAACCTTTTGCTTTGCGTCGGGCAAATCACCATTCAAGATCAAATAGCTGATGTCCATGAAGTCGCAATTGACCGCCAACTCTTCAATTGGAAAGCCGCGATACAAAAGTTCGCCTTTATCGCCATCGATATAGGTGATATCTGACGTACATGAGGCCGTCGACAAAAAACCCGGATCGTAAGTAAACATTCCGGTTTGACCGTACAGTTTACGAATGTCGATCACCTGCGGGCCGACCGTACCGTCATAAACCGGAAAATCAAAGGATGGGCTGCCGTCAGAAAACGAGAGCGTAGCTTTTTTGTCAGACAGTTTCATGAGTTGTTCCTTCGGTAATTTTTCTAGGCTTCTTTATAAAGCGCGAATGTTGGCTAAAACTGCATGCACAGCAGGCCGGTCTAATGGCCCCACGGGCTCAAGTCGAGATAACAGCAAGTCTAACAGTTCATTGTCGCCCAACTCAAACAGCTGTGTGAGCGCTCCGACATCGATATCGGTCAAGTCAGCCTCGAACGCATCAAGGTACTTTGTCAACATCAAATCATTTTCAAGCAAGCCACGCCGGGCGCGCCAGCGTAGCCTTGTGCGATCCATGTCGGTCAACTGACTCATGGAAACAGTCACCTAGACCGTACGACGCACGAGCATTTCTTTGATCTTGCCGATCGCCTGAGTGGGATTCAATCCCTTGGGGCAAACGTCAACGCAATTCATGATCGTGTGGCAGCGGAATAAACGATACGGATCTTCTAGGTTATCTAAGCGGTCTGCGGTCGCATGATCGCGTGTATCCGCGATGAAGCGATACGCCTGCAGCAAACCGGCAGGACCGACAAACTTATCTGGGTTCCACCAGAACGATGGGCACGAAGTCGAACAGCACGCACACAAGATGCACTCGTACAGACCGTTAAGCTCGTCGCGTGCCTCAGGCGTTTGCAGACGTTCTTTTTCGGGTGGTGGCGTATCGTTGATCAGATAAGGCTTGATCGAATGGTATTGATTAAAGAAATGTGTCATGTCCACGATCAAGTCGCGAATCACAGGCAGGCCAGGCAATGGGCGCAAGACCACGGGCTCAGTGAGTTCGAGCATGTTAGTCGTGCAGGCCAAACCATTTTTGCCATTAATGTTCATGGCATCAGAGCCACACACGCCTTCACGGCACGAGCGACGCAAAGCCAAACTGTCGTCGACATCCATCTTGATGCGAATCAACGCATCCAACAACATCTTGTCGGTTGGCTGCAGCTCAACCTCGAGCTTTTGCATGTAAGGACGCTCATCCTTATCGGGATCGTAGCGGTAGATTTCAAACTTCACGATGCGTTTGGTGCTCATGATAGGTATCCAGGTAACTTGTCTTAGAAGGTGCGCGACTTAGGCGGAAAGCTTTCGACGGTGAGTGGTTGCATTTGCACAGGCTTGTAATCGAGACGATTACCCTCTGAATACCAGAGCGTGTGTTTAATCCAGTTATCGTCATCGCGTGTTGGATGGTCGTCAAGAGCATGCGCACCGCGACTTTCAGTGCGAGCAGCTGCCGAATGAATCGTTGAACGCGCAACTTCAATCATGTTGCTCAGCTCAAGCGCTTCGATACGCGCCGTGTTGAACACTTTTGACTTATCGGTAAAGGCAATGTTGTCGACTTTTTCAGCCAGGGCATCAATCTTTGCGACGCCTTCATTAAGCGAAGCGAGTGTGCGAAACACACCGCAATGCTGTTGCATCGCATTACGAATTTCGTTGCCGACCACCTGCGTTTTTTCACCTTTGGTGCGGGTTTCAAGCTTATTGACGCGCTCAAGCGAAAAATCAACCGACTCTTGCGCCAGGGGCTGGTGGGCATGTTGACGCTCGGGATGAGCGGCCGCAATGTGATTGCCTGCAGCACGACCAAACACAATCAGATCAAGCAGTGAGTTCGTCCCTAAGCGATTTGCACCGTGCACTGAGGTTGCCGAGCATTCGCCGATCGCATACAAGCCATTCACAACATGGGTTTGCTTACCATCCCACGATGTGACCTGGCCGTTGTAGTTGCAAGGAATGCCGCCCATTTGATAATGGATGGTTGGCACAACCGGAATTGGCTCTTTGGTCGCATCAACGTTTGCAAATTTGTGACCAATTTCAAGAATCGAAGGCAGTCGCTTATTGATGACATCTGCGCCTAAATGATCAAGTTTCAGATGCACGTATGCGCCGTCTGGGCCACAGCCGCGCCCTTCTTTGATCTCTTGATCCATGCAGCGCGAAATAAAGTCACGTGGGGCCAAATCTTTGAGGGTTGGCGCATAGCGTTCCATGAAGCGCTCGCCGTCTTTATTGAGCAAGATACCGCCCTCGCCGCGCACGCCTTCTGTAATCAACACACCGGCACCCGCAACGCCGGTTGGGTGAAACTGCCAGAACTCCATATCCATCATGGGGATGCCGGCACGTGCAGCCATTCCCATGCCATCACCCGTATTAATAAAGGCGTTGGTTGAGGCAGCCCAGATACGACCGGCGCCGCCCGTGGCGATCACGGTGGTCTTGGCTTCAAAGATATAGATCTCACCGGTTTCCATCTCGAGCGCGGTCACGCCCAAAACATCGCCGGCCTGGTTGCGGATCAGATCAAGTGCCATCCACTCAACAAAAAACTGAGTGCGTGAGGCCACGTTGCGCTGGTAAAGGGTATGCAACAACGCATGACCGGTACGATCGGCTGCAGCACACGCGCGTTGAACTGGTTTTTCACCGAAGTTCGCAGTGTGGCCACCAAACGGACGCTGATAAATTGTGCCATCGGCGTTGCGATCAAAAGGCATGCCCATGTGTTCGAGCTCGTACACCGCATTGGGCGCTTCGCGACACATGAATTCAATTGCATCCTGGTCGCCTAGCCAGTCAGACCCCTTGACGGTGTCATACATGTGCCAGTACCAATTGTCTTCGCTCATGTTGCCCAGCGAGGCCCCGATACCACCCTGCGCCGCAACAGTATGCGAACGGGTTGGAAACACCTTGGATAAGACGGCAACGGAAAGCCCGGCGTTTGCGAGCTGCAACGAACAACGCATGCCGGCACCGCCGGCCCCCACGACCACCACATCGAACTGACGGCGCGGTAAAGATGATTTGACAGCGACCACGGCTTAGTTTCTCCAGAGGGTGTGTACAAAGTACACGACTGACCCAGCCAACCACAGAATAGTGAGGACCAGCAAAAACAAACGAATACCAACGGGTTTGACGTAATCCATCCAAATATCGCGGATACCGATCCAGGCATGCCAAGCAAGCGATAGCATGGCAAGCGTTGCCAACAACTGCCCCATCGGGATATCAAAACAGGTGAAGGTAAAGAGATTTTTCCAGCCCTTGTAGGTGAAGCCTGACATTGTCAGAATGCCCACCAACAACACTAGTGTGTAGATCGCCAGAATAATGGCAGTGACACGCTGGATGATGAACTCACCTGTACCGTAATGCGCGCCGACCACCAGGCGTTTGGGGCCAATTT
>CALQNE010000018.1 GCA_943331855.1 Bordetella parapertussis | reverse complement strand
GAAATCAAGTTTGCGAATCATTCGAATACGCTCTGTAATATCCCAATGTACCCGCGTAATCTCTTCATTGCCTGCGGCACGCACGATCAGGCAATGAAACTCTTCATCCCAAACACTAACCTGTCTGCTATCCGAACTGCGCGCGGCATCCGGTACTAACCAAATTTCAACTAAAGATTGAAGCAGGCGGTCAGCTTCGCTTTTCTCAAGCGTCTTGGGCCGTGCGATGATTTTTTTGATTGAGGCAATCTCAAGCAAAATTCTCAAGTCATAAAGCTGATCAAATTTTTTAAAGTCTAGCGGCAGAATCCGCCAGCCACTACGAAACAAGACCTCGATATGTCCGTCTTGCTGCAGACGCGCCAAGGCCTGACGAAGAGGCGTGCGCGAGACGTCCAGACGTTCACAGAGTTCATGTTCAGTAAAGCGATCACCCGGAAATAATACAAAATTACCGATATCTTCTTTTAGTTGTTGATAGACGCGATCGGCGAGCGTTGTTCGCGTTGTCTGTTGATCTTTTTGCTGTTTCATTGGGATAGCTTTCATTTAAGCATTTTGCGTTGAAGCTGTTTGCTATTTTCTAACTTCACGTTGAAATATCTCAAGGCTCAGCTTCTTGGTTTCAATAAACGACGGGCTCGAAAGTGTTTGAATCGTTCTGGGCCTTGCATCCGAGTATTCGAGAATATCTGAAATACTCGTTGGGCGCTTGGTCAATAACAATACTTGATCTGCAAGATAGACGGCCTCCTCCAGGTCATGAGAAACCAGCATCATGGTGGTGTTGGTCTGCATAAACACCTCTTGGAGCTTTTCACGAATAAATAGTGTCATCTCAAAGTCTAGGGCTGAGAAGGGTTCGTCTAAAAATAAAACCTCGGGCTCGGGGGCAAGCGCGCGCATGATCGAAGCCGTTTGTTGTTGCCCACCCGAAAGTTCGTAGGGATATCGGTTTAGGTCGAACTTCACATCAAACGAAGCCACCAGCTCTGCGAGCCGGCGATCAACCGCTGCTTTACTTTTTCCCATGAGCTTGAGCGGGTAGGCGATGTTATCAATCGTGCGCCACCATGGGAACAGCGCTTCGCGGTAGTTTTGAAAGACATAACCAATACGCGTATCTTTAAGCGACTTGCCGTCAAAGAGAATTTCACCCGCATCAATCGGAATGAGCCCAGCGATCATATTAATTAGTGTCGATTTTCCACAGCCGTTCGGGCCAAATATTGAAACAATTTTTCCTTTCGGGATGTCGAGATCAAAATTTTCGTAGAGTGGCCAGCCTGCGAAATATTTAGTTAATCCTCGAATCGTAATATGCGTACCAACAGGGCCTGGACGAAAAGGTGCAACAGGAGCCTCTGTAAACATTGGGCCGTTCACGATGCTACTCATCTTCCGCTCCAGTGAACGATGCGTCGTTCAAGAAATAAAAATGCGATGTTGAGTGCATAACCTAAAACACCCGCCGCAATGATGGCGGCATACATAATTTTTGTATTCATCACTTGTTGTGCATCAATGATTTTGTGTCCCAATCCGTTCTCAGAACCAATGAACATCTCAGCGACCACGACAATGACCAACGCCATTGATACGGCCGAACGAAGCCCAACGAACGAGGGCTGAAGACTTTCCCAAAACAGGACATCCTTGAAAATCTGCCAACGACTTGCGCCCATGACTTTGGCGGCTGCAACACGCTGTTTACGCGCGTTGATGACACCGTAGGCGCAATTAAAGATAATGATTAGAAATGCCCCAAACGCCGCAATGGCTACTTTATTGATATCTGAAATTCCGAAGATCAGCAGAAAAAGTGGAATGAGTGCAGACGATGGCGTTGATCTGAAAAAATCAATCAAGAACTCGACACTGCTGTAGGCGCGTACATTACTGCCTAATAAAATACCGAGCGGCATTCCGACGGCGGTGGCAATACTAAAGGCGAGCATCGTGCGATAAAGGGTGACACTAAAGTGTGGCAAAAGGTCACCCCCAAACATGCCCGACAGTAAGGTGGCCAGCGTATCGGCCGGAGGCGGAAGCAAGATCGCCTTCACCAGTCCGAACCGAACCACAAGATCCCAGATCACAAACAGCAGCACCGGGCCGAGCAAAGGCAAAAGTGAACCCCATTCGAACGGTTTGCGCACGGATACGCCGATTGCCGAAGAAGACGCTTGCCAGCCGGGCTGGGCTGTATCTTGAGATGTACTGTCGGGCATGATATTTACGCTTTGTAAAGGATGTTTTCAATCTGGATCTTGCGGCTGAAGATGCCCTTGTCTGAAAACAGATCGAAAAACTTTTGAAAGTAGGCTGTATCAGACGCAGTAAAATCGGTCGCCATGAGATAGTCCGACATGGGCACCTCATTGGTGAGATCACCCTCGATCGCGGTGTAGCCTTTTAATGAGGGTCGGGCTTCGGCGGGTGCGTTTTTAACTAAATCGACGCCACGTTTGTAGGCGGCGATATAGCGCTTGGTGACTTCAGGGTTTTTCTGAATAAACTCCGTAGTCAAACTTGCTGAGCCGCCATGCCAAGGTGCCATTTCATCGCCCAACACATAACGCGCAATCACGCCAACTTCGAGATTACGCGTCAGGCCTTTTAGGCGACCGACGGTTCCGGTCGGCTCAAGGGTGTAGCAGGCTTCAATCTGGTTCGCAGCAATGGCAGCAACGTGTTGTGCGATCGGAAGCTCAACAACAGTTGTATTGACGGCCTTGGCACGCTCAAGCACCGTTTTAGTCAGCGTGACGTTTTGAATGCCCGGCCCACAACCAATTTTTTTACCAGAAAGCTCAGAAATTGATTTCAACGAACTATCTTTTGCAACAATAAATTCATCCAGAACGTATTTCGCATTCGTGGGGTTCGTACAGATAATTTTTAGCAGATTCGGTTGCGCCAATTCAGCTATTCCTAACGCTGCTGAGGCTGTACCGTTCGAGCTGCCGGTCAGGCGCCCTGCCACCATTGCCTCAGCAACCTGTTGTGGGCTGGCAAATTTAACCGCTTCAACGTCGAGACCCGCTTGTTTAAAATACCCTTTGTCCACCGCAACAAAAAATGGCAAGCCTGACGCTACTGGCCAATAGCCGATTTGAATCTTAGGCCCAGTTTGCGCAAACAATACCGAGGGGATAGACAACCCAGTCAGGCCAGCGGTTGCCGCCTTTAGTACAGAGCGACGCATCGTCGATATCGGTACGCCAGCAGCATTTATAAGGTCTTGCTTTTTCATAAAAGACTCCTTGAGGGTCGTAGAGAAGATGAGAAGATGCCTTGAGCCTTTAGATCGGCCCGCCGTGAACAAGCGATTGGATGTAGGCACGCCAACCGCCAAAATGACTGATTTCTAAAGCATCAAGAAGTGCTTGAGGCTCGCAAATAAACCCTTGCACTGAGCTGCCATCGCTGAGCACCAGTGTGCCGATGCCCAAGGGGCTCGCAATGAGCGCAACAAATGAGCCGTAATGCTGCAGCGGCATCTCCCAAACCTCAACGTCAATTGAGTGCCCGGTATGGTCTGCCACGCGCAGCAAGCCCGGTTTTGGAGGTGTCGTATTCTTGAGTGCGTAAAGCTTGTAATGCGCTGCGGTTTGAGTACGTGAAACCAACCGCGCTGCGCGCTCGGTTAACTGGCTATTGAGCGGCATGCCGCTCAAATGGGCACCAACAACTGCTACACAGACCGTGTCCACATTTGTAGTTGTCACGGGCGCGATGGTCTGCTTGACCTTCAAAAATTCTTGAGTCGCGCCAAGAGGCAGCGCGCTCGCATCTTGATAGCGGGCCCCGAACTCAGCCAGTACCCAGTCACTTGCACAAGGGCCGATCAAGGTGACGCCGAAGGGCAAGCCATCTTGGCGAATACTGCTAGGCACTGACAGTGCCGCATAGTCCAACAAATTTACGAAGTTTGTGTAGTAGCCAAGGTTGCGATTCAGTTCGATCGGCCGCGCCCGCATGTCTTGGATTGAGTAGTGCGTCGGGGCAGTCGGAACAAACAAAACATCGACGGCATCCCAGAGACCGTCAACTTGTTGCGCAAGTCGCCGCAATTCAGTCTGGGCTTCGAATACGTCGGCGGCGCTGTAGCCTTTGCCAGCAGCAATAATGCTACGAACGGGTTCGAGCACGCTTTTTTCATGCAGATCGAAAAACTCGCGAATTGCTTGATAACGTTCGGCGACTAACGCACTGCCATACAGCAGCTCAGCAATTTGCGCCAAGGGTGTGTAATCCACCTCCACCCGAACGCCGCCAAGCGCAACGAGGCGATCGATGGCGATACTAAATTCTTTTTCAGCATGTTTGTCACCAAACCACTCAAGTTGCTTTGGCACACCAAAGCGAAACGAGGTACCTAGGGGCACAGCGCTAAGTGTCAGACGTCTTGAGTACGGATCTTGAGTATCGTGTTGCGCACCCGCTAGCAGCACTTGCCAAGCTACCTCAACAGTTCGCGCAAAGATCGAGACGCAATCGACACTTTGGGCAGCCGGTAACACGCCGCGTGCGCTCAAGAGGCCACGACTCGGTTTCAACCCAACGATATTATTAAGTCCCGCAGGCACGCGACCCGACCCAGCGGTGTCGGTACCAAGAGAAAAATCTACCTGTCCGGATGCAACAACGTAGGCTGACCCAGCGCTCGAGCCTCCGCTGACCAAGCTCGGGTTGAAGGCGTTCGGGACGGCTCCGTACGCAGACCGCGTCCCATTCAAGCCGCACGCAAACTGATCCAAATTGGTCTTGCCGATCAATGTGGCACCCTTTTCGAGCAAGTGATGCACTATTTCGGCGCTTTGAGTGGCTATCCGAGCGAAGTCGGGGCACGCGGCAGTCGTAGGCATCTCGGCTACGTCGATGTTGTCTTTAACGGCAAAGCTCAAGCCAGACAAAGCCCCATGCTTACCCGACGAGATCGCCTGTTCAGGCTTGCTGATCCAGGCATGCGTAGGTAACGCCAGCGTCGCACCTAGGGCGTCTGGCGAGATGGGTTGAGAAACAGAAAATCGCAAAGTCATTTTTAGGCATCCCTTCTTGTATACAAGTTTGTATGCAAGAAGCGTGCCAGAAAGTATTGCGATCGTTGCGGGTGGAGCTTAGGGTTGGATCACTTTAAGCTGAACTTTTGGGCGCGAATGTATTCGCCAAAATCTGCGCGTTCTGGCATTGAATAATGCCGCGCTTTATCTTCAGACCAGCCGTTAAATTCAGCGTCGGGATACATCGAGGCATAGCGCTGTTTGCGTAGCGGAAATGTTGAGTGTCGGCGTTGATCGTATGCATCGATTTCATCACGTATGTTTGAATCGTCAAACACATCCCTATGAACTGTGACGCTTAAGGGAAGTCGAGGAATGATTCTCCCCTTTTCAACCGGATAGCCCACGCACAAACCCGCTACTGGAAATACCGCGTCGGGCAAACCAAGAATGGTACTGGTCTGGCGAGAATGATTACGGACTGCGCTGATTGGTACTGTGCCTAAGCCCACGTTCTCGGCAGCGCGAATAAAATTTGCAAGCACTAAGCCCGCATCCACAGCGGCATTCATGAAGTGATCCAGATGCTCGTTCACGAAGGGTTTACCGCGCCACTGCCCGATCTGACGAATCCGCCGATTATTGCCACAAAATATTAAAACAACTGGCGCGCTATTAATCCAAGACATATCTGGAATCAAATCTGCAATCGCTTTAATTTTATCGCGATCCACAACATGAATAATATCGGCTTGCTGCAAATCAGATTTAGACGGAGCAGACAGTGCGCAAGCGAATAAGAGCTTTAATAACTCGGGTTCAATTGCCTGTTCTGTCCAGCGACGATGCGAACTACGCGTGAGCATGCGCAAGAGTTCTGCCGCATGAGGCACGCTCTTCGGCGCGTGGATGACTTCACCAAATCTTGCCAACACTGCGGCATTGATTTGCTCTGCAATCTGATCGTCTTGAACACTCATGTTTCACCCTAGTCGGACTAAACGTCTGTTTTATTCGTCACGAAACTGCATCTGATATAAGCCTGCGTAAGCACCACCTTGGGCCAGGAGTTCAGTGTGCGAACCCTGTTCGACCACCCTGCCCTTATCCATCACAACAATTTTGTCTGCATTTTGAACAGTCGATAGACGATGCGCAATCACCAAGGTCGTACGACCTTTCATCAGTGTTTCAAGCGAAGCTTGCACCTGACGCTCTGACTCATTATCAAGCGCTGACGTGGCCTCATCCAAAATCAGAATCGGCGCATTTTTAATGAGTGCGCGCGCAATCGCCAAGCGCTGGCGCTGGCCACCCGACAAGCGCGTGGCGTTTTCACCCACGCGTGTTTGGATACCTAGGGGCAAGCCGTCGACGAACTCAAGTAAATTAGCGGCTTTTAAGGCACTACGGATTTCGGCTTCGGAAGCATCGTGCAAGGCGCCGTAACCCACATTAACCGCGATTGTGTCGTCAAATAACACAACGTCTTGACTGACAAGCGAGAGCTGCTCACGCAAGTTGCGCAATGAAATTGATTCAATATCTCGATCATCAATCAATACCTGACCACTCGACGGCGCGACAAAGCGAGGCAACATATTGACCAGTGTCGTCTTGCCACTGCCCGAACGCCCCACCAAGGCGATAGTTTGCCCGGGTTCAGCGACAATACTCAATTGCGACAAGGTATCAACGTCAGCCTCGGCAAAACGATGCGATACGAGATTGAACTCAACACGCCCTTTCGCACGGCCCTCAAAGGTACCCGTCGCCGTATCGACCTCTGACGGCTGGTCGATCAAAATAAAAACGCTTTCGGCTGAAACCAACATCTTTTGAGTTCGACTGGCCACTTTGGTCAAACGTTTGATCGGATCAAAAATCTGCGCAAGAGCCGCCATAAACGCAGCAAAACTACCCACTGTGAGTGTGCCTGAATTTGCTTGATCCAACGCGACTGCAATCACGGCCGCAACAGCCACGGCCGTTACCACCTGCGTAATAGGTGTCAAGGCCGCATCAGAGGTCGCCGCACGCATATCAAACCGTCGCAACCGGCCACTAACGTAAGCGAAGCGTGTGCGCTCAAAGGAGTAGCCATCAAACAACTTCACCACCCGTTGACCATCAATGCCCTCATTGACCACTCGAGTCAACTCAGCATTCATATTGACCATATCGCGATTAATCCGTCGCATCCGATCAATGAACCCACGAGAAATCAACACGGAGATTGGCATAGCCACCAGAATAATCAGCGTCAGCTGCCAGGACATGTAGAGCAATACGCCAATCATCGCAATCACAACCAACGATTCTCGGACAACGACGGTTAAGACGTCGGTCGCATAGCCGGTGACGTTACCTGCATCAACTGTAAAGCGATTTAATAAGCGCCCCGTGTCGCCTTTTTTGAATTCACTATCTGGCATTGCCAGTAATTTTTCAAACATATCGGCACGAACGCCTAACAAGACGTTATT
Organism: Bordetella parapertussis; assembly: GCA_943331855.1. Lineage (GTDB taxonomy): Bacteria > Pseudomonadota > Gammaproteobacteria > Burkholderiales > Burkholderiaceae_B > Zwartia > Zwartia parapertussis_H. The sequence continues at coordinate 20,826 of CALQNE010000018.1, read as the reverse complement.
GGCGACCCAGGCCAAGAGATAATCACTGAAAAAATTACAGACACCCCGCAACGAAATCAAAGCAATAATCGCCAAGGGCACTTGCCAGACATATTCTGGTTTGGCGCCTGAAAAACCCTCATCTAGCAAGGGTTTCATAGCTAACGCCAGGGTCGGCTGCGTGGCTGCCGCGCCAGCCATAAAAACTACGGCCAGGGCGAGCCCTTTCCAGTAGGCACCTACGCGTTCGTAGATACGGCGCCACAAGGTGGTACTTAAAGGCGACGAAGAGGTCGCTGGCAGGCCGGTCGGCTGAGTCAAAATATTGCTCTGGAAGACTAGAAAGCTGAAGTTTAACCGCTAGTTGTCGTATCCTTACAAAATCTACTTTAAGCCAATTTGTGATGAGACAAGAACCAATTCTTATTCGTTTGCCAAACTGGGTCGGCGATGTCTGCATGAGCCTACCGGTACTAGACATGCTCCAAAGACTCAACATTCCTTTTTCAGTCTGCGCGCGTGGCTGGGCAAAAGACCTGCTGTCTGGACTCACAATTGAGGGCTTTGTGCCCATGTCAGGCCGCCTCCTCGAAGATGTCTTTGAAGTGCGTGAGTGGCGTAAAAAGCACCCAAATTACCGACACGGGCTACTTTTGCCTGATTCGCTTTCTAGTGCGTTGTGTTTTCGTTTAGCCGGACTTCAAAGCGCAGGCTGGCGAGATGACGGCCGCAGCTTGCTTTTGAAATGGCCGCTAAACAAAGCCTCTGACCCCGAACATGCGGTGCAAAGCAGCTTTGCACTCGCGCAACAAGCCTTGCAGTCATGGGGCATCAATGCAAGTGCACAGGTCTTACCAGAGCGACTACAGCTGCCCTTAACCAAGCAACATACTCAAAGTGCGCATGACCACCTCAGTGCCGCTGGGCTCAAGGCGGGTGACTTTGTACTCATTGCGCCCACTGCCACTGGCACACATCAAGGGCAAGCGAAGGTTTGGTCGCAGTTTGATGCGTTCACGCGTATCTTGCAAAACAACGGCGTTCGAGTCGCCATGTGCCCACCCAAGTCTGAACAGGCTGGCGCGTTGCGTAGCGTGCCCACCGCCGATCTGATTGAGCCGTTGCGCTTAGGCGGCTTCTGCGCGCTCACGCGTTTAGCCCGGGTGGTGATCTGCAATGACTCTGGTGTCGCACATCTTTGCTCCGCCGTGGGATCAAAGCAAATCACTCTCTTCGGAGTCACGAACCCAGCACGCACACGACCGTGGACCCCCGATAGCGTTAATCTTGGACAACTAGGCCAATGGCCCACTGTCGGAGAAGTCGTGGCTCGAACTCAGCAGTTTTTTTAATCGACGCGCTTTCAAAAACATAACTCCTGTTCAAACTTATCCTGTTTTCAACTTATCTTGCTCTCACAGATCCCCTTCTCGAACTTGTTTCTATACCCTCCTAGCCTGGGGCTACTGCTCTTGGTGATCGCGGTCGTGTGCGCGCTATGGTCGTATAAGCGCATCGCAGTAGTCTTCTCAATCTTGGGACTTGGTTGGATGCTGCTTTGGTCTTTGCCAATCACTTCGCTTTATTTTGGTGGCAAACTTGAACGTCGCTACACTTATGAAGAGGCGACGCGCGCACCTCGTGCCGACGTGATTGTTGTTTTGGGCGGCAATACTCAGGCCAATCGCGCGAATTGGTTCGAGCCGTATAACCGCGCGACGGCCTTTGACCGAATTGACCGTGCCGCAGCCTTGTACTTGGCGGGACGCGCACCTAAAATTTTGTTATCGGGCGGTGCGCTTGAAGGAAAAGTAAGTGAAGCACAAATCATGGCCAGAATATTACGACAGCGCGGTATTCCAGAGTCGGCGTTGATTCTTGAAAACAACAGCCGCTATACCTACCAAAATGCACAGTTTTCGGATCAGATGATGCAAAGCGCGCAGCTTAAACGCGCGCTCTTAGTCACGTCTGCTCTTCATATGCCACGGGCACTCGCGACCTTTATCAAACGCGGGATTGACACGATACCGGCCTCAAGCGCACCACAAATTACATTACCCGAAGACGTCGAGCTTAATCCGTGGTTGCCACAGATTCGCAGCCTTGAAGCGAGTCGCACAATTATTAAAGAGTATCTCGGCTTGCTGGGCTATTGGCTAAGAGGTTGGGTCTAGGCACGGGCCCGAATACTCTCGTAGTACAAACCTTCGTATTTTTGAGCCGCAGCTGTCCACGACAAAGACGACACCAGCTTGTCTCCATTGCTTAATAGTTCAGCCCGCAGTACTTGATCTGAATTCAAGGCAACCAGGCCTCGCGCAATTTCATCGGCATCCTCAGGGTCATTTAAGACCCATGCATCCACACGATGCGTCACATAGGTACCAAACCCGCAGTGTTCGCTCCCGCTGACAATAATCGGTAAGCCATGCGCCATCGCTTCAAGGGGAGCCAAGCCAAAACTATCAAGTAGCGTCGCGTGCACGTACGTATCAGCCGCTTGGTAGTACGGTGAGACATCGGAAGTGGGCGCAATTAAGCGTACACGCGAAACAAGCTCAGGATGATTTGCCGTTAAATAATCTTTGATTTCAGCGCGCGCACCTACGACTGCCAAGTGAAAATGCGCAGGCAATTGCGTTAGGGCTTGCAAGACAGTCGCTAAACCCTTGCGCATGGGATTACGCGCCACTAACAAACAACCAACATCGGTCGCAGACCAGCCAAGCTCTGCTCTGATGCGCTCTCGTATCGCCGGGTCGCGCACGACACGCGTGGCTCCGGGTGCGATGATTTCTACAGGCAGCTGAACACCATAAGAATCGTGGATACGTTCTTTTAACCAAGGCGATACCGCCACGACTTGCATGCCAAGCTTTGCACGCATATTGGCAGCCTCTAGCATGAGATACACAAGATTACTGGGCTGCAAATGGGCCAAAAACCGTCGCCACCCGCTCACACCATGTAAGCGTCGATAACGAATCGGTGCAACATGAATCACGTGGATATGACCCGTACCGCCATTCATATGAGAATGTACGACATCGAAATTTTCGCGTGTCAGGCGTTCTGCCTGATACGAAAAATGCCAGACCCGAACCCAGCTTGGCCACTTTCGACTCAACGTCACCTTAATTTGCTTAACAGGCAAGTCGTGTTCAAAATCATGGGCAATCACGGTCACGTCGTGGCGCTGTGAAAGCACTTCAAACAAATTAACGCCATAGGCTTCAGCGCCACCAAACCTGCGGCCGAACCGATCAACGAGCAGCGCGATACGCAAGCGTTCAGACACGTCGGCGATTCTCGTGTTGCGAAAGGCACTGATACAAAAATCGTACTAAGTGAGTAGTACGCCAAATTCCTACACGCGGAAGTGCAAAGAAATCATCCGAAGCATTGGCCAACCCACGGGCCGTACTCGTTGCATTTGTATAGCCCGCCTCTTTTGCCAACTGTCGATGCTCGAGGCCGAAATCACCGTAGGGATAGCAAAACGCAGTGACTTCGTCGCCAAGTACCTCACTCAGTATGCGACGAGACCGCGTCAATTGCTCGCGCGCGGCATCTAGAGACAACTCTGAAAGATGAACATGATCAAGGGTATGCGAACCTACCTCTTGCCCCGCTTCGGCCCAAGCCCTCATCTCTTGTTTGGACATCAGTGACGAGGGTGCTACGCCCTTCTCTGCATCCCAGACATTGCCACCATCGAACTGATTTGCGACAAAATAATTGGTTGAGGTAAAGCCGCATGCTTGTAAAACTGGCAGCGCATTCTCAAACACGTTGCGAAAACCATCATCAAAGGTGATGCCAAATACTTTTCCAGTTTGTTCACCCTTTAAATAAGGCATGAGATCGCGCATGCTAAGACCGCGATAGCCCAGGCGATGCATCCACTGCATCTGCCGTGCAAAACTTTTAGGATGTACTGTCAAACCGCGAAACGCTGAGCCACGCGGCACTGGAACAGCCACTTGGTGGTACATCAAAATTGGAATCGACATCATCGGTTAAACACTTGTTAACAACTGAAAATAAGACGCCGTCATTTGAGCTTTATTTTAATTGATAAGCCGCAAGCGTGGCTTGAACAAAAGCAGGCAATCCAAACTCTTGTTCGGCGCGCGCGCGTGCGTTCGCGCCCATCTGAGCCAAATGTTGAGGCTCACTAAGTATTTTTTGCAAAATGACTTTAATCAACTCTGGACTGCGCGGAGGTACGATCCAGCCTTCGTGCTCATCGGTCAAGTTTTCGGGTAAGCCCCCCACACGTGTGACCAGCACGGGCAATCCAAGCGCCATCAGTTCGCGACAGGCGAAAGACAAGGCCTCTTGGTAGGACAAGACATAACCAATATCACACGCTGCTAACCAAGGCCGCACATCATCGACCAGCCCAGGAAAACTGACCTGGCTTGTCATCCCACAGTCGGCGACCTGCGCACGTTTGAGTTCGTTGGGTGCATCACCGATCACAATAATATGAAATCTTGCACGCTGTTCAGGTGGCAATATCGAAACTGCGGTGACTAAATCAAGCCATCCTTTTTCGTAGTCTGTACCACCTGCACTTCCAAGTAAAATTTTTTGTTCAATCTCAGGGCTCAGATATTGTTGCCGCAAACGTATTTTTTCAACCTGACTCACAGGCGCAAAATATTCAATATCAATCCCATGTCGAACGGTCACAACCGGTCGACGGCTGTACGGTGAATGCATCAACAAGCCCTTGACATGATCACTCACTGCGATCGCGCAATCCGTCGAAAAATGCGCGCGCAACCAGTGGCCAAAACTAGAAAGGGAATGGTCGTTATGCTTGGTGAAAATTACGCGAGGCCGTTTACCAACGCCCATCAGCGCCAGCATGACCTGCTTATGATCTGCCGAGCCGTTGACGTGCACCGTATCAAACTGCCCATTCACGATTAACTCACGCAACATTCTACGAGCAGCCCACCACGAAGACGGTCGAGTCGTAAAGGCCATATCAACCACGCGCACACCAGAGATCTCGCTTGCCAAACGATACAGACGGCTTGAGGCCGGCGTGGCAACAGTAAGTTGATGCTGAGCAACAAGTCCGCGCAATAAGTTCACAACATAGGTCACATGACCACCGCCGTTGCGCGGATGAAAATTAGTAAACAGAATTTTCATTTTTTTTTAGCTTGCTCGTTTGCTTCGTTCAAAAACATGAGTTTTGAATAGCGCAAAAAACTACCCGAAGCCGCAGTCACTGCAAGTACAAAGCCATGGCGCCCGTCAAGAAACCCGCGACGTAGAAGATAAATACGAATAAACGTCCAGATACTATGTCGCATCAAGCCAAACACACCCACGCGTCGACCTTCGAGCGCCATCTCCTTCGCCGCATCACCAGAATAACGATTCATCTTCACGACTAAGGCGTCTAAGTTTTCAAACGGGAAATGTAAAAACCACGACTTTAAGTGACCCACGCGACCATTTACCAACACCTGCTCGTGCACATTCACATTATCAAACGTGCTCAGCTCTCGTCGAAATAAACGCAGCACATAATCAGGCCACCAACCGCTGTGATGAATTTGTTTACCGCAAAATTCTGATAAACGCGCGATTCGATAGCCATCGTATTCGGGCTGCACCAAGGTTTGTATGATTTCTGCCTGTAATTCAGGCGTTACGCGCTCGTCGGCATCAATGGATAGCACCCAGGGCTGGGTCGCAAGCGCCAACACTCGATTTTTTTGTGGGCCAAAACCGGGCCAGTCAGCGACTTGATGTACTTGCGCACCGTGCGCGCGCGCAATGTCAGCAGTCCCATCGATGCTAAAACCATCTAACACAATGATCTCATCGGCAAAACGCACCGAGGCCAAGCACTCAGCAATCCGAGCAGCTTCGTTTTTAGTAATGATGATGACCGACAGCCCTAGGCCTTGTCGCGAAGCGATCGCTTCCATAATTTCCATTTGTTATAAATTGGCCCAACAACAGGATGCGTCGCGAACCAAGTGCGCGTCATCAACCAGCGGTATCCACGATTACGTACGGCAATACGATAAATATGCGCCGGTGAAGAACCAACCAAATTTTGGCCGTGCGCCACCGTGGTGTAAAGATACTTAAATCCGGCCGCTTGAGCGGCAACAACGTAATCCGTATCAAAATAACCCTGTGGCCAACAAAAATGCGCAGAGACAGATCCCAAATTATCTAGCAGTGCCACGCGTGAATCGGCTAGATCTTGCGTGAGATTTTTGAGGCAGATGTCACGTGCTTCACCGGTCAAGTCCCAGCGGTTGTGCGTGTGTGTGTGGCTATGAAATTCAAAAGTACCCGCCTCTTGCATGGCCCGCACTTCAGTCCAACGTAACATCGCTAAGTCTGCAGAGCCCGTTGACATCAAAGCCTTACACTCTAAATGGCCTCGCGCCTCAGGCAACACGGCCTCGGTATGACCTGAGTGCGGTCGCACTGGCCCTTCACCCATTAGCGCAGTAATGACAAATAACACTGCATGCATCGAGTATTTTTGCAAGATAGGATGGGCGTATACCCAGTTATCAAGATAGCCATCATCAAACGTAATTAAAACTGATTTTGCGGGCGTTGGTTTACCTTCTAAGAAGTCAGCAAACTCAGCCGCCGTCAGCGCGCGATAGCCGCAACGCGCCATGCCCGCGATCTGATTTTCAAAGTTTTCGGGCGTCGTCGTGAGCGACCCGTCAGCAGGCGAGACGTGGTGATACATCAACACAGGAATACACTTCGCAAGTTTCATCAATGTTCAGCTTCTATCGACTGTTTTTTCATCTTGAATCGCAGTTCTGGATTTTATCGAAGGATTTAATTCATCTAGCCAACGGTCATAGATACGCTCAGTGCGTATTGCCAGCGTTTGAGTATTAAAAATACCTTCAGTATGGATCCGTTCATATCCCGCTTGTCCCATTTTTTGTCTGAGCGCAGGGGTATCGATTAACTGTACCAAGGCATTTTGCAAAGCCTGTCCATCATCCAGTGGCACGAGCAAGCCAGTAATGCCGGGGCGCATCATTTCGCTTACACCGCCCACGTCAGTCCCAATCACAGGCAAACCGCTGGCTGCCGCCTCAATGAAAGCGGTACCCATCGCCTCTTGACGGGTGGCCAAACAAAAAATATCGAGACCCGCCAACACGTTGGGAACGTCGCGCCGGTTACCCAGTAAATGGATGCGTTCGCTTAAACCGCTATGCATAATATGTGCTTGTAGCTGCTCAAAAACCGGTGACCCACTTCCAGCAATGACCAAATGCAGTCTTGGCCGGGTTCGTAATAAAGGCAGCATTGCATTGATAAGCTCAAGGTGTCCTTTATTGGGTCGCAATACTGCAACACAGCCCACCAACACGTCATCATCGGATAGGTTGAGTTCGGCTCGAAGCGTTGAGTGGGTAACGGGCGCAGTTAAAACGACCGGGGTATAAATCGCCTCGACATGCTCGCCTGGAACCCCTCGGCCGATTAACTGACGACGAACGTAATGGCTCACGGTCGTGACCCGATGGGGCAGCCACGTGTAGGTCAATAATGAAGTCACCGGACTGGCAAGATGTCGCGTCCGAACAACCAAAGGTACTTTTGCCAAACGTCCAGCCGCCGCTGCGATCAGGGTATCTTGACGGCTGTGTGTATTCAATACATCGAACCCACCTTTATTCAAGATATTTTTGATTGCAATCACGCCCCGCACAATATTGACCAAGCCATCCATGAACAGGGTATGAACAACAAAGCCCTCCTCACGCAAGCGTTCGGTTAGCTCAGCGTCAGGCTGGCAAATCGCTTCAAGGTAATGGCCGCGTTCGCGCATCGCCATCATTTCTTTGAAGATACGGTGTTCTTGCCCACCAAAACTTGTTGCAGCTTCTGAGTGGATAATTCGCAAGGGCCGCGCGCTGAGCATCAGTACGCGACCTCAACGTCGCTCGAGGACGTCCAGGTCGTGAGCTGCTCGACCAACGTGTCCGACAAGCGCACGCGCCAGGAATCGTCAAGTCTGAGTACACACGCCAAATTGTTATTTTCGTAGAGGATCTCAACCGGGGTGCCGCGCGCTGAACTACTTGTATTTGCTCGAAAGGGATCGAGCATTTTTTTAAGCAATATTGCGTCTGCATTGCCGTTGAGCCGAATACGCAGCGCTTTTGCACGCGCTTCACGTGCGAGCTGCAAGTCATAGATATTCTCGGCAACTACTCGGGCACCTTTTGAGTGTTCATTGTTAGTGACCTTGACTTGCAAGATCACAAGCTGATCTTCGCGCAAGCGATTGCGATGCTGTTCATAGATTTCAGAATAGATGGTGACCTCGACTTGTGCTGACCCATCATCGATCGTCATGAATTGCAGTTTTCCTTTGGACGTCATCATCGAGCGCAGCCCGCTGATGACCCCTGCAATCCACTGAGAATCGCGCAAGGGTTCAAGTCGCGCCAGAGCTTTAGGCGCAAACAAGCGCACTTCATCACGCCAAACATCAAATAAGTGGCCACTAAAAAAATACCCGAGCGCTGCTTTTTCTTCGGTTAAGCGCGTGTGAAGATTCCAGGGCGCAGTCGAGGCTAGCTCAACGGCAACGACCTCGTGGCTATCATCTCCAAAGAGCGAAACCTGATTGGCGCTACGATCGCGCTGCTCAGCCGCCTCAAGCGCCATCGCCAGAGAGGCAACCAGCGCCCCACGATTGGGCTCGATCGAATCAAAGGCGCCCACACGAATCAGCGCCTCAATACTGCGTTTATTAACAGCGCGACGATCAATGCGGCGGCAAAAGTCGAACAGACTGGCAAACGGGCCCTCTTGTCGGGCACGAATGATTTCCTCAACTGCGCCCTGCCCGGTTCCTTTCACTGCGCCCATGCCATAACGAATCGTGCGCGGTGGTAACCCCTCTTGTGTTTTAGCGTCGGCCACCGGCTCAAAACGATAACCTGACGCGTTTACATCTGGAGGCAACACAGTAATACCATTGGCCAAGCAGTCACGCCAGAAGATTTGCACCTTATCGGTGTCGTCCATATCAGACGATAAGGTAGCGGCTAAAAATTCAGCGGGATGGTGCGCTTTAAGCCACGCGGTCTGATACGCAATCAAGGCATACGCTGCCGAATGCGATTTGTTAAACCCGTAGCCGGCAAACAATTCCATCAAATCAAAAAGTTTGACCGCTACTTTAGGGTCATAGCCTTTTTTAAGAGCCCCCTGTTCGAATAACTCGCGATGCGCAGCCATTTCTTCAGGCTTTTTCTTTCCCATCGCACGACGCAACAGATCGGCTCCGCCCAGCGAGTAGCCTCCGATGATCTGCGAGATCAACATCACTTGCTCTTGGTAGACGATAACGCCGTAGGTGCTTTTAAGGGTCGGTTCAAGGTCTGGATGAAAATAATCTACCGTCGCACGGCCATGTTTACGATTGACAAAGTCGTCGACCATGCCAGATTCGAGCGGTCCCGGGCGAAAGAGCGCCAAAACCGCAATGATGTCTTCAAAGGTATTTGGACGCAGCTTTTTCAGCAGCTCTTTCATGACTCTGGATTCAAGCTGAAAAACAGCAGTGGTATTTGCGTTACATAGGATTTGGTATGTGGCAGGATCATCAAGCGGCACGGCCATGATGTCAAAATCATGTAAGTCAGCGTTAAATTTGCGTACGAAACGCACGGCCCAATCCAGGATGGTGAGATTGCGCAAACCCAAAAAGTCGAATTTCACCAAACCCACGGCTTCGACATCGTCTTTATCAAACTGCGAAACTGCACTGCCTTCATGGCCTGGTTGACAATACAGCGGGCAAAAATCAGTCAGCTTGCCCGGTGCGATCAAGACGCCACCCGCGTGCATACCGACGTTGCGCGTGAGGCCTTCAAGAGGGCGCGCCAAATCAATCAAGGCACGAACCTCTTCCTCTTTTTCATACCGTTCTTTGAAAACGGGCTCATCCTTCAGGGCACGATCGAGGGTCCAGGGGTCAGCAGGATTGTGAGGGATTAATTTTGAAAGGCCATCGCACATCATGTAAGGCATATCAAGCACCCGGCCGGCATCGCGCACAACCGCCTTGGCACCCAGCGTTCCAAAGGTGGCGATCTGGCTGACGGCAGCGCGACCATACTTGGTCTTGACATACTCAATGACGCGCTCGCGATTATCCTGGCAAAAATCAATATCGAAGTCGGGCATCGATACCCGCTCAGGATTTAGAAAGCGCTCAAATAGCAAATCGTAGCGAAGCGGGTCAAGGTCAGTGATCCCAAGCGCGTACGCGACAAGAGAACCGGCCCCAGAACCACGACCTGGCCCAACCGGTACGCCGTTACTTTTGCCCCAATTGATAAAATCCTGGACGATCAAAAAGTAACCTGGGAATCCCATCTTAATGATGGTTTCGCACTCGAGCTTTAATCGATCTGAATATTGGGCTTGTGCATTGGCGCGTTCAGTTGACTCTGGAAACAACTGCAACAGCCGCTTTTGAAGACCGATCTCAGACAACTCGATCAGATAGTCATCGAGCGTCACGCCTTCAGGAGTCGGAAAATCAGGTAACTGCGGTTGGCCAAGCTCAAGCGTTAAATTGCAGCGCTGAGCAATCGCCGCCGAGTTCGCCAACGCCGAAGGCACGTCGGCAAAGCGGCGGGCCATTTCGTTAGAGTCTAGAAGATATTGGTCTTCGGTAAAATTGTGCGGGCGCCGCGGGTTCGTAAGAATTTGACCCTCAGAAATGCAGACACGGGCTTCGTGTGCTCGAAAATCTGAGCGATCGAGAAACTGTACCGGGTGGGTGGCCACAACTGGCAGCCCCAATTCAGACGCGATCGATAACGCAGCCTGCGTGTAAGACTGATCGGCTTCGGCTTCGGTACGCTGCAACTCAAGATAATACGAATCAGGAAACGCGAGTTTCCATTGACGGGCGTAAGCAACCGCAGCCTCGCGGTTACCGGCCATCAGCGCCTGACCCACATCGCCCGCCCGGGCACCTGACAGCACAATCAACCCCTGCGCGGTTGCCAGCCATTCGCGGCGCATCTCAGCGCGACCGCGGTGCGCGTTAGTCAGCCAGGCTTGCGTTAACAATTCGCAAAGCGTTAAATAGCCAGCCTTATTGGCCACCAAAAGTAGGATTCGGTAGGGTTTGTCTCGGTCTTCGTCGTTGGTCAGCCAAACGTCGCAGCCCACAATCGGTTTGACGCCGGCGGCACGCGCGGCTTTGTAAAACTTGATCAAACCAAACACATTTGAGAGGTCAGTCAGGGCCACCGCTGGCTGCCCTTGTGCCACAGAGCGCTCGATCAGGTCTGATATGCGCAAAATGCCATCCACCACCGAAAATTCAGAGTGAACGCGCAAATGTACAAAAGGTAACGGCTGAACTGCTTTATCCATAGCAGGATTGTACCCATTCCACTGTCTGCCTGACCATTTTTAAAGAATGCGGGCATAGGCCGCAATTGCATCCATTTAGACAGGAAAAGCCCATGAAATAGCGCTTTTTAGGCCTCTGGAGCCCAAACTCCTTGCTCATTCAAGACTTTTAGCACCTCAAAACCTGTACAAAAGTACGAAATTTAGGCGAATTACAGTAGTAATTTATCTGTCAAGCAACTATTGGCTAGCGCTGCATTGAGTCAAACGCCTTTTGCAGGCGCTTGACCGACACCGGCATCGGCGTGCGCAACTCTTGTGCAAACAAAGCCACCCGCAGCTCTTCGAGCAACCAACGAAACTCATCAAGCCCCTGATCAGGCGCACCTTTTAAGGCACTGCGCGCCCGTGCATACTGCGCAAGCAACGGCGCCATCTCAGTCATCAAACGGGCGTCACGTGCGGGGTCTGTCCGTAGCTTATCGATTCGAGCAATCACTGCTTTCAGGTAACGCGGAAAGTGACCAAGCTGCGAGTCAGGCGTCTGCGCAATAAATTTCGCTGACACCAATTGTGCCAATTGAGATTGGATATCTTGATGCGCAGCCACACTGGTTTTTGCCTGCGGCAGTTTGCGCATCGCGGCGCTCCATTGCTCAAGAATCGTTGCCGCTGTTCGCGCGACTTCTTGAGCAAGTAGCCCAATTTTCAATTTACCTTCTTGGCGGCGTAATTCAAACGCCTGCGCGTCTAGCGGCCAAGGCTCTGGCAAACAGGCGCGTTCAATCGCGCAATCAATAATCTGATCACGCAACTGCTCTTGTGTACCGAGTGTCAGATACAGCATGCCCAATTTAGTGAGGTCGTGGAGATTTTTTTCTAGAAACTTAACTTGCTCACGCAAGGCTATTTTGAACAGGCGTTGCAAGCCTTGTTGATGTGCCTGTTTCGCCGTTTGCGGGTCATCAAACACATCCAGGGCACAATTTGCGCCACGGTCCACTAGCGCGGGATACCCAACGACCGTTTGATTCTTTCGACGAATTTCAAGCAGCTCAGGCAAAGTACCAAAACTCCAGTCAACAATATCCTCTTGCGACAAAACACTCGCAATATCTTGATCGCGCGTTGCTAGCTGCTGAAAAGTTGCCTGGGCTTGCTTGCCAAACTCGGCTTTAAGTTGCGCCAGATTACGGCCAGCACCCAACATGCGGCCATGTTCATCGATCACTTTAAACGACATGAACAAATGTGCGGGCAAGGTTTCAGATTTAAAGTCTGTCAGTAGGGGTCGAAGTTTGAGCTGCAGCCACATATCTTGAATAATGGCTTCAATAAGCGAGCACGCGGGTGACGCAAGTTGTTCAAACCAACGTTCATAAAACCCGGCGGCATACTCAGGCAAAGGCACGCAATGTCGACGAATTTTTTGCGGCAACGACTTCAATAGCATCTGTACTTTTTCTTTAAGCATACCTGGCACTAACCACTCGCAACGATCCGCTTCAACCTGGTTCAAAAAGTACAAAGGGACAGCCAAGGTGATTCCATCGCGCGGAGAGCCCGGTTCAAAGTGATAGTCAAGCGCCAAGCGCGTGCCCTGCCACTCAAGAAACTTAGGAAACACGTCGGTTGTGACGCCAGCCGCTTCGTGGCGCATCAACGCTTCGCGCGTTAAAAACAGGGCTTGCGCCTGTTCTTTTGGCAAGCCTTTTACCCAATACTCGAGCGTCGCAAGCTGATTGATATCGTTTGGCAATAGGCGATCGTAAAAGGCCTGAATCAAGCCATCATCAACCAAGATATCGGGACGTCTGGCTTGATGTTCAAGATGCTCAATCTGAGCAATAAGTTTGCGATTATGCGAAATGAACGGCAGCGAACTATCGATGTCACTGGTGACTAAGGCCTGCAAAATAAAGATTGTGCGGGCCTCAGCCGGTGCGATCGGCCCATAATGCACCCGTCGACCAGAATAAACCGTCAAGCCATATAACGTGCCTTTTTCATTTGCGACGACTTGCCCAAGTTTTTTCTCCCAGCGTATGTCGCTCCAAGAGCGTTTAATCAAATGCTTGGCAACTTTCTCAACCCACAGCGGATCAATTTTAGCGATACAACGCGCATAGACTTTGCTGGTGTCCACCAACTCGGCGGCCATGATCCACTTACCTGCTTTTTTAATCAATCGAGACCCTGGGTGGATCCAAAACCGCAACTCACGAGCCCCCATGAAATGACCTGCCTCGTCAGATTGCAAGCCCAGATTACCGAGCAGGCCCGACATCAGCGCCAGATGCAACTGCTCGTAGGTGGCCTCACTTGGGTTTAAGCGCCATCCTTGTTCACCGGCAAGCGCTAATAATTGCCGATGAATATCATGCCACTCACGCAAACGCACTGGCGACAAAAACTGTTGACGCAACTGCGCCACGAGTTTTCGCTGCGAGGCCTTGTGCTCGACCTGTTCGTGATACCAGCGCCATAACTTGATATAAGAGATAAATTCAGACTTGTCGTCGGCAAACTTAGCATGCGCGAGTTCAGCCGCTTCGCGCGCTTGCATCGGCCGATCGCGCGGGTCTTGAACCGAAAGGGCTGCTGCAATGATCAACATTTCAGTCAGGCAATTTTGCTCACGTGCCGCAAGAATCATGCGACCGATGCGCGGGTCGACAGGTAGCTTTGCCAAGGCTTGCCCGGTTGCGGTCAAATCGCTGACGCCGCTCGATTCTGCGTCAATCGCGCCAAGCTCTTGCAACAGATGATAGCCATCGGCAATGGCCCGCCCTGAAGGGGGATCCACAAATGGGAACTCTTCAATTTCAACCAGTCGCAATGCCTTCATGCGCAGGATGACACCCGCCAGCGAAGAGCGCAGGATCTCGGGATCGGTAAAGGCAGCGCGTTCTTTAAAATCTTTTTCATCGTACAGACGAATACAAACGCCGGGACCCAAACGACCACAACGACCCGCCCGCTGATTTGCAGAGGCTTGGCTAATGGGCTCAATACGCAGTTGCTCTACTTTATTGCGCCATGAGTATCGTTTGACGCGCGCCAACCCGGTATCGATGACAAAACGAATACCTGGAACGGTTAACGATGTTTCAGCGACATTGGTCGCCAAAATGATGCGTCGGGCGTTTGTTCGAGGTGCAAAAATTTCTTCTTGCTCTGACTGCGACAAGCGTGCGTACAACGGAAGCACTTGCGTGCCAGGCGGGTGGTGCTTGCGCAGCGCTTCAGAGGCTTCGCGGATTTCGCGCTCGCCAGGCAAAAACACCAGGATATCTCCAGCACCCACCCGCGCGCACTCATCCACAGACTCGACCATGGCATTGATTAGCTCGCGTTCTTCGTCACGCGCCAGACCACGTTCAGTCTGCACTGTCGATGGACTCGGATTGGCGCCACCGACTTCGGGATCGGGATCACCGATTGGACGATAGCGGATATCAACGGGATAGAGTCGCCCTGAGACTTCAATGACCGGGGCTGGACGACCCTGCGCATCTGCAAAATGTTTGGCGAAGCGCGAGGCGTCAATCGTGGCCGACGTAATGATCAGCTTGAGATTTGGACGACGAGGCAAGAGCTGCCTGAGGTATCCCAATAAAAAGTCGATGTTCAGACTGCGTTCATGCGCCTCATCAATAATGATGGTGTCGTAACGACGCAGCAGAGGGTCTCTTTGAGATTCGGCAAGCAAAATACCATCGGTCATCAACTTGATCGCGGTTTGAGCGCTACTACGGTCTTGAAACCTGACTTGATAGCCTACCCAGTCGCCCAATGGCGTCTTGAGCTCGTCGGCGATACGGCGGGCCACTGAACTGGCGGCGAGTCGACGTGGTTGCGTGTGGCCGATCATCTGCTTTAAGCCCCGACCCAACTCAAGACAAATCTTGGGAAGCTGGGTGGTTTTGCCTGAGCCTGTCTCGCCGCTGACAATCACAACCTGATGCGCGACGATCGCCCGCGCGATCTCTTCTCGCCGGGCACTGACCGGAAGATCTTCTGGATAAACGATCTGAGGAGGCTGACGTGGGGAAATGACAACGCTTTCAGGGGTTATTCTTGGCGTTATCCCCGCGTCAGGCTTTGATTGAGACATATTTTCGGATCCGGACACGATCGCATTATAAAATTTATCTTCATCTTTCACAGCACCAAGAGGTTTTCAACACAACCCGCCATGTCCGACACAGCCGACCAAGAGACCGTATCCGCCCAAGAAGCTCCTGAATTTGCCGCCGCTCAGTTTGTGCGCTGGTTTCGAGAAGTGGCCCCCTACGTGCACGCGTTCAGAGGAAAAACCTTTGTAGTCGCCTTTGGCGGAGAGCTTGTTCAGGCGAATGTGTTGAATACGCTGGTACAAGACCTTTCGCTGCTCTCGGCGCTTGGCATCAAACTGGTTCTGGTGCATGGTTCACGTCCGCAGGTCAATGAGCAACTACGTTTAAAAGGCTTTGAGCAGCAATTTGACCGGGGCCGCGCACCGATGGACGCCAATGCACTCGAGTGCGCAAAAGAGGCTGCAGGCGAAATCCGCTTAGATATCGAAGCGGCATTCAGTCAAGGGTTGCCCAATACGCCGATGTCGCATGCTCAGATTCGCGTGTTGTCAGGTAACTTCGTCACTGCGCGTCCAACCGGCATTATCGATGGGATCGACTACCAGCACACCGGTCAGGTGCGCAAAATCGACGTCGATGCGCTGCGCTTTGCCATCGAACGAGGCTCAATCGTCTTACTCTCACCACTTGGGTTCTCACCCACTGGCGACGCCTTTAACCTGTCGATGGAAGAGCTCGCCACGAGCGTGGCTACGGCCCTGCGTGCTGAAAAGCTCATCTTCTTGACTGAAACGCCTGGCGTGATCTCGCCCGACGGCATGGTGGATACCGAGCTTGCGCGACTAGACGCTGATGCCTTGCTAGCCGAAGGCTCAATCGACCCTGACACTGCGTTTTATCTTCAGTACGCGTCTCGCGCGGTCAAACGTGGCGTGACACGGGCCCATCTCATCCCCTTCTCGATGGATGGCGTGGTGTTGCTTGAAATCTTTACCCATGATGGCGTGGGCACCATGGTGGTCGAAGACACCCTTGACGATCTGCGTCCAGCGACCATTGACGACGTCGGTGCGCTGTTGCAACTGATTGAGCCGCTTGAGCTTGACGGCACCCTACTGCCGCGTGGACGTGCCGTCATTGAGCGCGAGGTTGAAAACTTTACGGTACTTGAACACGACGGTGTGATTTACGGGTGCGCCACTTTAAATGATTTCCCAACCGACCAAATGGCTGAAATGGGCTGTCTGATTGTGCACCCCGAGTGGCAAGGCACCGGCGAGGGTGAGATCTTGCTGCGTCATATGGAGTCACGCGCCCGTGGGCATGGCGCAAAGCGTCTATTTGTTCTCACAACACGCACCTCACATTGGTTTATTAAACGCGGGTTCGTACAAGGTGGCGTCGCAGACCTGCCAAAAGAAAAGCAAGCGCACTACAATCGCTCACGCAATAGCCTAATTTTTATTAAACGCCTGTAGACATTAGGGTCTTGAGGGCGAGTCCGAAGTAAATCCTTCTACAATCAAGCTTCACTTTTACCGCGCAGGATGTTGCTATGAGTCGTACCGTACAGTGTGTCAAACTCAACAAAGAGGCCCCTGGGCTTGAATACCCCCCCTATCCGGGCGAGATGGGCGTACGCATTTGGCAAAGTATTTCGCAAGAAGCCTGGGAAGAATGGAAAGCGATTCAAACCAGACTCGTCAATGAGAATCGACTCAACTTGGCCGATACGCGCGCGCGCAAGTATCTCAAAGAGCAAATGCAAAAGTTTTTGTTTGAAGGCGGCGACATTGAAGCACAGGGATTTGTGCCGCCTTCTGCCTGACTTAGCTAACGTCTGCTAGCTGGCGGTACCGCCACCCGCCTGCGCACTTGCCGCGCGTGCTGCAGCCTCGCTCTGGCGCGCTTCTTTTGCAAGAAGTTTTTCTTCCGGCGTAGGTTCGGGTTCACCACGGACAAGGCGCTCAGCCGCTTTAACACCCCGATGACGCACATCAGCACCGTGAACCATGTAGATCACGCGTTCTGCCATGTTTTTGCAATGATCGCCTATGCGCTCCATCGAGCGCGCCATAAATAACAGATCGATCGAGCGTGAAATCGTGCGCGGATCTTCGATCATGTACGTAATCAAGTTACGCAAGGTGGCTTTCCATTCTTTGTCGACTTCTTTGTCGCTGCGCACGACTGCCGCCGCCAGAATTGCATCCTGACGCGCAAAGGCATCCATCACCTGACGCATCATCAGGATGACACTATTGGCCATATGCCGCAATTCAATGTCTGGCATATACGAGCGATCATCTTCGTGAATACGCCGAGCCATGGTGGCAATTTTTTCAGCCTCATCGCCCGAACGTTCCATATCGGTCAGCATCTTGGTCACCGCCAAGAGCGTGCGCAAGTCAATTGCAGTAGGCTGATGACGCGCCAAAATTTGCGTCACACGCTCATCGATATCAACTTCAAGCCGATTAACTTCTTTTTCGTGTTCGCGCACGCGATCAACCAACCCGATATCGCCTTCAGTCAAGGCCTGCATACCGTCTTGCACCATGGCCTCAACGAGCCCACCCATTTGCAATAATTCGGTACGAATTCGCTGTAAATCGACATCAAATTGTTTGTTGGTATGCTCAGTCATGGCAAATCCACTCAGGTTGAAGTCGTAAGTGTAAGACGAAACTATGACAGTTTTGTGAATAAACAAGCTGAAAACAGTGGATCAAACCTTAAGCTGACGTATACCCTGCTGTGTTGCCAGCAGCGCCACATCGGCTGACCGCGTAGCAAAGAGGCCATTCGTCACCACGCCTGGCACTTGATTCAAACGCTGCTCAAGCGCTACGGGGTCGACAATACTGAGTCCTTTAACGTCCAAGATTTGATTGCCGTTATCGGTAATAAAGCCTGCACGTAAGACGGGAGCACCACCCAGGCCCTCGACTACCCGCGCAACCGCCTCACGCGCCAGGGGCAGTACCTCGATGGGTAACGGAAACCGTCCAAGCGTTTGAACGAGTTTGGATTCATCAGCGATACAAATAAACTTCTGTGCAACCGAAGCGACGATTTTTTCACGCGTCAGTGCCCCACCGCCACCCTTCAGCATATGAAGTTGCTCATTGATTTCATCAGCACCATCGACATACACGGGCATCGTGGTCACATCGTTCAGATCGAGCACCAAAATCCCTAAGGCAGTTAGGCGCTGAGCGCTACGCTCGGAGCTTGCAACAGCACCGCGAAACCGCGTTTTATAGCGCGCTAAGCCATCGATGAACAAATCGGCCGTTGAACCTGTGCCCACGCCTATCACCGCTTCGCGCGTAAGCAAGGGTTCAATATAAGCCAGTGCAGCCTCTGCCGCCTGCTGCTTAAGATCTTGTTGAGACAGCATGGTGATCCTTAAAAGTTATTAACTTCGCACTTAACCGCGGTCAGACTCGGGCGTTGGAGTTT
Source organism: Bordetella parapertussis (assembly GCA_943331855.1). Classification (GTDB taxonomy): domain Bacteria; phylum Pseudomonadota; class Gammaproteobacteria; order Burkholderiales; family Burkholderiaceae_B; genus Zwartia; species Zwartia parapertussis_H. The sequence continues at coordinate 1,891 of CALQNE010000018.1, read as the reverse complement.
GTTCCTCAGCCTGTTGGTTTAAATTCGTTTGCAGACCGTCAGCTTCGAGTGCTTCAACGTCGTTCAGGCCGTCGCGTAACAGCGCGCGCGCCTCATCCTCGGGCATGGCTTCGACATTTTTTAAGCTTCGCAGCATCGCTCGCGTGCGCGTCTCAGTTTGACCGATCCTGTTACTCGCAGTATCCAGCGACTTTTTGACGTTAGCCAAGGTATCGCCAAATTTATTAAATTCAGTTTTAACGGCCCGCAACACCTGCCACACCTCGGATGAGCGCTGTTGAATCGCCAGTGTACGAAAACCCATCTGCAAACTATTGAGTAAAGCGGCCAAGTTGGCTGGGCCCGCGACATTTACCCTAAGGTCATGCAATTTATCTAGTAGGCCAGGTTGTCGCAAGACCTCAGCATACAGGCTCTCACTGGGTAAAAACATAATCGCAAAATCAGTGGTGTGTGGCGGTGAAACATATTTTGAAACAATGAGCTTTGCCTGGGTTTCAACAGCTTTTCCTAACGCAAGACCAGCCGTCTTGATGCCATCTCGGTCCGCATGCTCGTGCGCGTCCATCAAGCGTTCGTATTCTTCTTTTGGAAACTTCGCATCGATGGGCAGCCAAACCGTTTGATCAAGTTCGGTGCTACCCGGCAGACGTATTGCAAATTCAACCTGCGCATCGCTTCCGGGCACCGTTTTTACGTTTTTGGCATATTGTTCAGGTGTCATCCCGTCTTCAATCAACCGGGCCAATTGCACTTCGCCCCAGGTGCCCCGCGTTTTAACGTTGGTTAATACGCGCTTAAGATCACCCACACCGGTGGCCAATGCCTGCATTTCACCCAAGCCGCGTTGAACTGCTTCAAGGCGTTCAGAAACTTGTTTGAATGACTCACCCAACCGCAATTCAAGCGTGGCGTGCAGTTTTTCATCTACCGTGCGACGCATTTCGTCGAGTTTGCCTGCGTTGTCTGTTTGGAGCGCAAGCAGGCGCTGCTCGACTGCCGCGCGCAACTCGCCCATACGCTGATCATTGGTTTGAATCAAGCTTTGCCATTGTGCTGTGAAGCTAGTCGCAAATCTGGCGAGCGATTCGGCGCTTTCGCTGCGACCCGCCGCAGCATCGCGGGCCACCGCTGACCTAAACTCAGCATCTGCCTGCGCGATTTCAACCCGCAAAGCACGCGATGACTCAGCGAGCTCAGTGCGCAGTTGTCGCTGACTTTCAAGTTGTTCGGCACGTTGGGTGCGCTCAAACCGCTCTTGTGTTGCGATAATCTGATCAAGCTTCGCCTCAGCTTGTTGACCACCAGTCACTCGCAACTTTAACCATACCAACACCACGAATCCAGCCCCAATGACCGAAGCCAGCGCTGTTATCGCCAAAAATAGTGAGTTGTCCGTCACGCTAAACCCAATTTTTCGAGATATCGTTTTTCGTTAAAGCCCGCTGTGACCGACCCATCAAGGTAGACGGTCAACGGGCGACGGATCAGGGCAGGAAACTGCGCAATCAATGCGAGCCACTGCGCGTCAGTCTGGGGGTCTTTTAAGGTATCGGAAAGCTGACGCCAAGTCATCGAAGCGCGGTTCACAAGCTTTTCAAACCCGCCAAGCGTCTGTGCCCATTTTTTTAAATCTGCGGGAGCGATCGGATTCGCCCGATAATCAACAAAGGTATGAATGATTTCCTTTTGATCCAACCAAGCACGGGCTTTGACACACGTACTGCATTGAACGAGACCATACACAGTTAACGCCATCAGCTTTTATTCCAGAAAGTTATTCAACCACACTGAATAGAAATCATAGTGCTTTTTTTAGCCCTGCTTGGCAAGGGCTTGATATCCTTGCTTCAGTGAGCGCCAACAGCTGGACTCGCGCTCGGGAACCACT
>CALQNE010000017.1 GCA_943331855.1 Bordetella parapertussis | reverse complement strand
CGGGAGGGCGAGTTGCCGTCACACTGACCGCACTCGAGCTCGGTCGCTCCACCCTCGAGGTCGGCATACTGATCGCCGTTTTTGCCCTGCTGCCCATGCTTTGCTCAGTCAAAGCGGGCCGGTTAATCGACGCGATCGGACCCTATAAGCCAATGCGCGTCAGTGCCATCATGGTTGTGGTTGGGTCTCTGGTTCCCTTCGCCTGGCAAAGCTTACCTTCGCTCATGATTGCGGCGGTGCTTGTGGGATCAGGCCACATGACGTTTCAAATCGCAGTGCAGCGACAAATGGGCCAAAGCACCGGTGAAGAGCGTTTACGCAATTTTTCCTGGCTATCCCTCTCGATGGCCACTTCAGGGCTCGTGGGACCACTGATCGCCGGGATTTCGATTGACCATCTGGGGCATCGCAGCGTCTTTGCGTTACTCGCACTATCGCCAATCCTCTGTCTGCTTGGGCTCACCCGCGTGAGGCGCTACTTAGTCGCCTCGCATGTTAAGGCCCCACCAAGCGAAATCAAGCGCAGCGTCTCTGACTTGTTCGCGAGCCCCGCGCTGCGCAAAGTGTTTATCGCCAACATGCTGCTTTCGAGCGCCTGGGATACCCACGGTTTTGTCGTGCCAATTTTTGGCGTGAGTGCCGGGCTCTCTGCAACCACCATCGGGCTCATCCTCGCGACCTTTGCCAGCGCGACGATCGTCATTCGGATAGCGTTGCCATTCATTCAGCACCATGTGCGTCCGTGGCAGCTGATCAATGTCGCGCTAGTCGCAACCGCAGTTAATTTTTTGCTTTATCCCTTCTTTTCTCAGGTCTGGATCCTGATGTCGATGTCCTTTGCACTTGGTCTCGCACTGGGCTCAACGCAACCGGGGATTTTGGCTCTACTGCAGCATCACGCTCCGCCTGGCCGCGCAGGCGAGGCCTTCGGACTCAGAATGGCCTTGATTAATGGCTGCCAAGTCTCGTTGCCGCTTGCCTTTGGTGCGCTCGGCGCGGTCATGGGTGGCGTCATGCCTTTATTCTGGATCACCTCAGCAGCACTGGGTGCAGGCCGCTGGTACACCCGAGATGCCGAAACCGCCAGTCGCATCGCAACAGATACCCCGCCCTCCAAACCGCCCTCCACTTGACACTTATGCCCGCTACACCTCCTGCGCCCCCGCCCGCCAGTACCTTTTTACGCTGGACTGAACAAGAGCGACAAGACTCACTTGCGACTGCACTAAAAGACTGGCACCCCGGACAAGATCTGTGGATTTTTGGGTATGGTTCGCTCATCTGGCGGCCGGAATTCGAGTTTGTCGAACAACGCGCGGCCTCGTTAGAGGGCTATCACCGATCGTTGTGCCTATGGTCACGGATTAACCGAGGCACTCCTGAAATACCCGGATTGGTCTTTGGCCTGGAACAAAGTGGTGCCTGCCAAGGTATGGTCTTTAAAGTTGCAAGCGACCACGTGCCGCAAACCTTTGATGCCGTCTGGAAACGTGAAATGGCAACCGGCGCTTATTTACCCAGTTGGCTCACGTGCGCAACGCCAATGGGTAAAGTTCTTGCAATGGCCTTCGTCATCAATCGCAACGGTCCAGCGTATGTGCAAGAACCCCCTGAGGACGACTTAGTCAATATCATCCTCAAGGCCCATGGCACCTATGGTTCATGCCTGGATTATGTGACACAAACTGCCATTGCCCTGAAAACAGCCGGTATTTTTGATGAGCGCCTCGCCCAGTTGGCCAAACGCCTTGAACAACAGCAGCAACAGCAATAACAAACTTGGCGCCACGGTACACTTAGCACTAGGCGCCCATTAGGCGCTGCCCGCGATATTTGCTTACCCTCATTGGATTTACCATGTCGATCGCGCATCTGCGTCAAAGTTACGAAAAAGGGATATTGCTCGAGCAAGATGCAAAGGGTTCACCGTTTGAACAATTTGCCATCTGGTTTGATCAAGCGCTCGAGCAAAACGTACCAGAACCCACCACCATGACGCTCGCAACAGCCGATGCACAGGGTCGCCCGTCGGCACGTATCGTTTTGCTCAAAGGTTTTGACGAAGCCGGTTTTGTCTTTTTTACGAATTACACCTCGCGTAAGGGCCTAGACCTTGCCGCACAACCTTGGGCAAGCATCAACTTTTTTTGGCAACCACTTGAGCGCCAAGTACGTATCAATGGGTTGGTCGCCAAAGTATCTGCGCAAGAGTCCGACGACTATTTTCATAGCCGCCCGGTTGGATCTCGCTTAGGTGCCTGGGTCTCGGCGCAAAGCCAACCAACGACCCTGGCTGAACTCGAGGCCCGTACCGCAGCCATACAACAACAATATGGCGAACAACCACCACGCCCTCCCCATTGGGGCGGCTATCGCTTAAGTCCAGAATATTTTGAATTCTGGCAAGGGCGTCCCTCGCGTTTACACGATCGCCTCTCCTACCAACGATCCAGCACTGGCTGGACACTCGGACGTCTCTCGCCCTGATATGACAGCTTCTGCACCAAGTTTCAATTCGTCTTCTTTTCGCGCAACGCTCGGCCGCTTTCCAACAGGCGTCGCAGTGATCACCGCATCCCTCCCAGGACAAGCGCCCGTCGGACTCACGGTGAGTTCTTTTAACTCGGTATCGCTCGAGCCACCACTCGTGCTCTTCAGTCTATCGCGCAATTCTTCGTCCATGGCCACCATGTCGGGCTGTGAACGCTATGTCATCCATGTCATGAGCCACGAGCAACTCGGCGTGTCGCATCGGTTTACCCGAGGCACCGCGGCCGAACGCTTTGCCGACGTACCGCTCACGCAGGCGCCAGGCGGCGCACCGCGACTAGACTTGCCGTGCGCGGCTTGGTTCGAGTGCTTTAACCGAAGTCGCTACGATGAGGGCGACCACGTTATTTTTATCGGCGAAGTTGAACACTGCGCACACTCCGAGGTCTTGCCTTTGGTGTATCACGCGGGTGGCTACGATTTGACTCCCAATCTTCAAAAATAAATCGATTCATGAGCACAGATATTGATTGCATCGTTGTCGGCGCAGGCGTAGTTGGCTTAGCGATTGCCCGCGCCTTAGCCCAAAGCGGGCGTGAAGTCATGATCGTTGAAGCAGCCGAAGGCATCGGCACAGGTACGAGCGCGCGTAATTCAGAAGTGATTCATGCAGGTATTTATTACCCAGCGGGCAGTCTCAAAGCGCGCCTATGCGTCGAGGGCCGCCAACTTTTATACGCCTATTGCGCCGAACATGGTGTCAAGCATAAAAGAATCGGCAAACTCATTGTTGCCACATCCGAGGAAGAAATCCCTACCCTCACTGAGATCGCAAAAAAAGCGCATATTAATGGCGTCACCGACCTAGAGCTATTGTCGGCGGAGCAAGCCATGGCGCTTGAGCCCGCTTTATTTTGCACCTCAGCCTTACTCTCACCTTCAACAGGCATCATTGATAGTCATGGCTTAATGCTCGCCTATCAAGGCGACGCCGAGAACGCTGGCGCTCAGTGCGTTTTTCATACGCCGCTTTTATCCGGCAAGGTCCGTAGCGAAGGCGGCTTTGATTTGCAGTTCGGCGGCGCCGAAGCGATGACACTATCTTGTAATGTGCTAATCAATTCCTCGGGTCTGCATGCGCCGACCTTGGCTCGAAAAATTCAAGGGATCCCAGCCGCTTCGATCCCCACCGAGTATCTGTGCAAGGGAAGTTATTTCAGCCTGCAGGGGCGCGCGCCATTTACGCGATTGATCTATCCAACACCCCATCACGCAGGCTTAGGCGTGCACCTGACGCTCGATCTAGGCGGTCAGGCCAAATTTGGTCCTGATGTGCAATGGATTGATCACGTCGACTACGCCGTTGACCCCGCCCGCTGCGAAGGTTTTTATGAGGCTGTACGCACCTACTGGCCCGGGATGCAAGATGGTACTTTGTCGCCGACCTATTCAGGGATTCGACCAAAAATTTCTGGCCCGCATGAGCCCGCAGCAGATTTCATGATTGCCGGACCCGCCACCCACGGAATCCCTGGACTAGTGAATTTATTTGGCATTGAATCCCCGGGGCTAACCTCTAGTTTGGCCATTGCAAAAGAGACCGTGCTGCAGCTTCAGGCCTAACACAAGCGATGCCCCGACACGATATGATGTCGTCTTAGACAACTCAGTTCCACTACTAGAGCAAAAAAACATGAGCCAAGCCCCCTCTGCAAATGCACCGCGTACCGGCGGTCAGATCCTTGTTGGACAACTTGTCAGCCACGGCGTCAAACACGTGTTTTGTGTCCCCGGTGAAAGCTTTCTCGCGGTGCTCGATGCGCTGGTCGATGTCAACATTGAGATCACCGTTTGCCGCCAAGAGGGTGGTGCCGCGATGATGGCGGCGGCGCAGGGTCAGCTCAACGGAGAACCGGGCATTTGCATGGTCACCCGCGGTCCAGGCGCTTCAAACGCGTTAGCGGGCATTCACATCGCAAAGCAAGACTCCACGCCCCTGATCGTTTTTGTCGGTCAAATCGAACGCGGGATGCGCGAGCGCGAAGCCTTTCAAGAGATGGATTACCGTGCGGTCTTTGGTACGGCCGCCAAGTGGGCGACCGAGATTGATGACCCAGCACGTATCCCAGAAATTCTCTCGCGCGCCTTTCACGTCGCCACCTCGGGCCGTCCTGGGCCTGTCGTCATCGCTTTACCTGAAGACATGCTGGTTGAGCTTGCCACGGTCGCTGACGCTCCGCGCTACGAGCCTGTCGACTCCGCGCCTGGCAAAGGGCAAATGGCCGATCTGGCCGCCCGTCTCGCCAAAGCGAAAGCTCCCGTTGCCATTTTAGGTGGCACGCGCTGGAACGCTCAAGCCGTCAACGCGTTCGTCGCCTTTGCAGAGCGTTGCAAGCTACCCGTTGCGGTTTCTTTTAGACGGCAAATGCTTTTCCCGGCTACGAGCCCCTGTTTTATTGGGGATGTTGGGATTGGTTTGAATCCGGCCTTGCTCAAACGTGTGGCCGAGGCTGATTTGGTGTTACTGGTTGGTGGACGCATGTCTGAAATGCCCAGCCAAGCCTATACGCTCTTTGATATCCCAGTGCCTAAACAGACGCTGGTACATGTGCATCCCGATAGTGGCGAACTCGGCCGCGTCTACCGTGCGGCGCTTGCCATCAACGCCTCGCCAATTGCTTTCTCCTCAGAGTTAGCGTCAATCACGACCCCAGCGGCACAACCCTGGGCGGCTGACACCGCGACCATGCATCAAAGCTATTTGGCATGGAGTGATCCTGCACCCATTCAAACGCCCGGCGCACTTCAAATGGGCGGCGTCATGCAATACCTTGAGTCCAAATTACCCGCTGATGCCATCATGACAAACGGCGCAGGTAACTTTGCCACCTGGCTTCACCGCTTTCATCGCTTCACGCATTTCGCAACGCAAGCCGCACCCACCTCAGGTTCGATGGGCTATGGTCTGCCGGCTGCTGTGGGCGCCAAGCGCTTGTCCCCCGAAAAAACCGTCGTCTGCTTTGCCGGTGATGGCTGCTTCATGATGCACGGCCAAGAATTTGCCACTGCGGTGCAATACAACTTGCCCATTATTGTGTTGATTATCGATAACGGCATGTATGGCACGATTCGGATGCACCAAGAAAAAAACTACCCTGGACGCGTCTCTGCCACCAAACTGCAAAACCCTGATTTCGCAGCCTATGCTCGCGCCTTTGGCGGACACGGCGAACGCGTTGAAACGACCGAACAGTTTGGCCCCGCGTACGAACGTGCCGTGGCAAGCGGTCAACCCGCAATTATTCATTGCCTGATTGACCCCGAAACGATTACACCCACCACGACAATTTCAAAATTGCGAGCAGCAGCACTCAAAAAATAAATCTAAGGCGACGACGGTTGGAAGCCACACAAACACCCCTCGTGCAAAGCATGGGGGTATTGAGCGCAGCATCCACCCAGCCTTGGTATCGTCTAATCATCAAATCGTAAACTGGAGCACGACATGGCCGCTGAAGCCTCATTTAACTGGGAAGACCCCCTTTTGCTGGATAGCCAGCTGACCGACGAAGAGCGTATGGTGCGTGATGCCGCCCGTTCGTATTGCCAAGACAAACTGTTACCTCGGGTCGTCAACGCCTTTCGTAACGAAAAGACCGACGTCGAGATTTTTACTGAGATGGGTGAGCTTGGCTTATTGGGCGCCACAATCCCCACCCAATACGGTGGCTCTGGTTTGAACTATGTCAGCTACGGGCTGATTGCACGTGAAGTCGAGCGCGTTGACTCAGGCTATCGCTCGATGATGTCCGTGCAATCCTCGTTGGTGATGCTACCGATCAACGAATTTGGCAGTGAAGAGCAAAAGCAAAAATACTTGCCTAAGCTTGCCCGCGGCGAGTGGATCGGTTGCTTCGGTCTGACGGAGCCCAACCATGGTTCTGATCCAGCAGGCATGGAAACACGTGCAGTCAAAACTGCAAACGGCTACACGGTCACTGGCAATAAAATGTGGATCTCAAACTCACCGATCGCAGATGTGTTTGTGGTGTGGGGCAAGTGTGTAGGCGGTGACTATGACGGCCGCATTCGCGGCTTCATCCTTGAGAAGGGCATGAAAGGCCTCTCTGCACCTGCTATCCACGGCAAGGTGGGCTTACGCGCCTCGATCACGGGCGAGATCGTCATGGACAATGTCGAAATTGGCGACGAACAAATGTTGCCAGGCGTGTCAGGCTTGAAGGGTCCCTTCACCTGTTTGAACTCAGCACGGTTTGGTATTGCGTGGGGTGCGTTAGGTGCGGCCGAGTTCTGCTGGCACATGGCGCGTCAATACACGCTTGACCGTAAACAGTTCGGTCGTCCCTTAGCCGCCAATCAGTTAATCCAGAAAAAACTGGCTGACATGCAAACAGAAATCACCTTGGCGTTACAAGGCTGTTTGCGCTTGGGTCGTATGAAAGACGAAGGCACGGCTGCGGTTGAAATCACTTCGATCATGAAGCGTAATTCTTGCGGCAAGTCATTAGACATCGCTCGTATGGCACGCGACATGCTGGGCGGCAACGGCATCTCGGATGAGTTTGGCGTCGCGCGTCACTTGGTGAACTTAGAAGTTGTCAATACGTACGAAGGCACACACGACGTGCACGCCTTGATTTTGGGCCGTGCACAGACTGGCATTCAAGCATTTTTCTGATCAAAAGCCTGCGGCTGCACGGGTAAGACGATCAGAAACACCCGCCCATCGTTCACCGGTGGGCGGATGCTGCCAAAGCAATTGGGCGTAGCCTTGTAAATCCAGTGACCGTAGCGTGGAATAAAGCACCCGACCGTAGGCGGCAGGATCGTTCGGCAAACAGATCCAATCGATTTGAGCAACGGCTTTCGTCTCGTTGCTTTGTGCAACGTGCGATACCACTGCCATACGCTGGTTTGCCGTCTGCGGCAGCCTCTGCGTCGCGACCCTTTCCACTTCAGATAATTCAATCAAACGCAAGGGCGTGTGCGGTGCGTAATGCGACTTCAATGCGCCCGAAACACGCGGCGCCCGCCCGTCGGGGTCAGATACTCCTTGACCCAACACCGCTGCGATTTGCGCGGCTGTGATATGCCCTGGTCGCAACAACACTGCACCGACCCCTTGCTCGATGCGCGATAAGTCAACGATGGTGGATTCAATCCCGACATCGCTTGCGCCGCCTTCGAGTACTGGCATACCTTGAGACACAAGCTCAGCGAACTCGCTACGCACATGATCTGCCGAGGTGGGTGAAACTTGCCCAAATTTATTTGCAGAGGGTGCGGCCACACCACCCTGGCCCGAGGTGCGCGTCGCCGCGAAACCTCGAAGCAGGGCCTGAGCCACCGGATGCGAGGGACAACGCAAACCAATACTGTCTTGTCCACCACTGACTAAAGAAGAAATATTCTTAGCGCGTTTCAAAATCAGCGTAAGTGGACCCGGCCAAAACGCGTCAATCAACAATTGCGCCTCAGGGGGCACACTGGCAGCCCAATACAACAGGTCAGCCTCGGGTGTCACATGTACGATCACCGGGTGATTGGAGGGCCTGCCTTTTGCTTGGTAAATGCGCTCAACGGCCAGCGCACTTTCTGCGTCTGCACCCAAACCGTAAACCGTTTCTGTTGGAAACGCGACTAAGCCTTGACTTGCCAACACCCGAACTGCGTTCGCAATGTCAGTCGCAGTGGCCATAGATTGACTCACCTGAGGCACGTCAAGCCGCCACGGGCAAACGCAATACTTTGACAACCTGATTCGCCGCAGCGATCGCCTCAGACAAGGTGTCACCCACGCAATTCACGTGGCCCATTTTGCGGCCTCGGCGGGCTTCGCGCTTGCCATACAGATGCAATGAAGCACCGGGCACCGCCAACACGCCCGACCAGTCAGGCTCGGTTTGCGCGTCGGTATCATCGGCATACCAAACATCACCCAAGATATTGAGCATCACCACCGGCGCTAACAACTGTGTACTGCCCAACGGCAACCGTGCCATCACGCGCACCTGTTGCTCAAACTGACTCGTCACGCAAGCATTCATGGAGTAATGACCGCTGTTGTGTGGACGCGGCGCGATTTCATTGACCAGCAACTGACCATCGCGCAAGATAAAAAATTCAACACACAGCACGCCCTGATACTGCAAACCATTCGCAATCGCCAGAGCAGCCTCAGTTGCACGTTGTGCCGCAGCCACTGGTTGGCTATCCACCGTCGACACCGCCAAAATGCCATGGTCATGCACATTTGAAGCAACCGGAAACACTCTGCATTGCCCATCGAGCCCACGGGCCATCACAACCGACAATTCTTCTTTTAGATCGAGCATGGCTTCAAGCACGCAGGGCACTGCGCCAAACTCTTCAAAGGCTACCAAGGCCTCAGCACACGTGCGCACACGCGCCTGACCCTTGCCGTCATAGCCCAGGCGGGCCACTTTTAAAATACCTGGAAACAAATGCGCACCAGCTGCACGTAAGTCATCTGCCGAACGAATCGGCGCATAGGGTGCGACCGCCACGCCTTGACTCGCGATGTAAGCTTTTTCGGCGATGCGGTCTTGCACGATTTCAACCGCCTGAGCACTCGGTGTCACCCGGCAATGCTTTGCCAATATTTTTAGACTGGTGGCCGGAACATTTTCAAACTCAGTCGTCACGGCTCGACACTGCCGAGTTAAGCGCAGCAATCCTTCTTCATCATCATATTCAGCCTGGATATGCATATCGGCGACTGAGGCCGCCGGGCCTTCAGACGCAGGATCTAACACGACCACCCGATAACCCAAGGACTGGGCTGCCTGACAAAACATACGGCCTAGCTGACCACCACCCATCAGCCCTAGCCATTCGCCCGGTACGATCACAAAGGCACCTTCATCGCACGTGCCGCTTCGGTTTGACGCGCACGAAATGCACGTAATTGCTCTCGCAAGGCGCCATCGGTTGTGGCCAGATTTGCAATCACATGCAGCGCCGCATTCGCTGCACCTGCCTCGCCAATTGAAAACGTCGCAACGGGGATTCCCTTGGGCATCTGAACAATTGAAAGCAAAGAGTCTTCGCCACGCAAATACTTTGAAGGCACTGGAACACCAAAGACAGGCACCTCAGTGAGCGCCGCCATCATGCCAGGCAAATGCGCCGCGCCACCCGCGCCCGCAATAATGGCACGCAAGCCACGGCCCGCTGCCGCCGCCCCATAGTCAGCCATATCTTGCGGCATCCGATGTGCCGACACCACGCGCGATTCACAAGCGATGCCAAAATCGTTGAGGATATTGACCGCGTGTTGCATGACCTCCCAATCGCTTGAAGAGCCCATCACGACACCAACAATCGGCGAAGCGTCAGCTTTGTTTGAGGCGTTCATAGAAGAGGTCATGTACAACCCTCGAAAAGGTTAAAACTACGATAAAAAATTTTAGGTCGACCGATAGACTTCGCTTAACTAAGTCACCAAACGGTCAAGCGCTTCGCGATATTTAGCTGCAGTTTTAGCGATAACGTCGGCTGGTAATCTTGGTGCGGGCGGCGTCTTGCCCCAAGGCTGGGTTTCAAGATAGTCACGCACAAACTGCTTATCAAACGAGGGCGGACTGATCCCTTCGCGATAGCCATCAGCAGGCCAAAAGCGTGATGAATCGGGCGTGAGCACCTCATCCATCAAATGCAAAGTACCTTGAGCATCCAGACCAAACTCAAATTTGGTATCGGCAATCATGATGCCTTTGGTCGCCGCAAACGTTGCGGCCTCAGAATACAAACGCAAGGTGATCTCGCGAATACGTTCAGCCATTTCAAGGCCAACTTCTTTAATCACATAGTCGAAGTCAACGTTTTCATCGTGCAAGCCAAACTCTGCTTTGGCCGCTGGCGTAAAGATCGGTGTGGGCAATTTGCCCGCCTGCTTAAGCCCAGCAGGTAAAGCGATCCCGCAAACCGAACCGGTTGCTTGATAGTCTTTCCAGCCAGAACCGATTAGGTATCCACGTGCAACGGCTTCAACCAAAATAGGCTTGAGCCGCTTAACCACCACCGCGCGCCCCACAACCTGATCTCGTTCAGAGGCGGCCACTACGTCTTCAGGGTTCACGCCTGTTGAATGATTGGGCAACACATGCGCCAACTTGGCTAACCAAAAATCAGTCAACTCTTTTAGTACCTGCCCCTTGCCTGGAATGGGATCATCCAGGATGACATCAAAGGCAGAGATACGATCGGTCGCGACAATAAGTAATTTGTCGTCGCCCACGGCATACATGTCGCGCACTTTACCGCGCGCCAATAAAGGCAAAGATTGAATAGAAGACTGCAAAATCGTGGGGGTCACAATAAAACCTATAAAAGTGAAAGCGGGCCACCGGCCCGCACATACGGATCAGCCCAAAGGGCCAATCCGCCGTGACCTTTACTGCACAATCTGCGACAGCTTACCTGTTGAATACTGACCGGCGATGTCTTTGAGTGGCGTGACTTTAATCTTGCTGGCGTTACCGGCCGTACCAAACTGCTGATAACGTTGAACGCAAATCGCCTTGGCTGCTTCGCGTGCAGGCTTGAGGTATTCGCGCGGATCAAACTTGCCGGGGTTCTCGGCAAAGAAACGGCGAATTGCGCCCGTCATGGCCAAGCGAATATCGGTATCAATATTGATTTTGCGCACACCAAACTTGATCGCTGTTTGAATCTCTTCAACCGGCACGCCATAGGTTTCTTTCATGTCACCACCAAACTGGCGGATCTCAGCAAGCAACTCTTGGGGCACGCTTGAGCTGCCATGCATGACCAAGTGGGTGTTAGGCAGACGCTTATTAATTTCTTTAATACGTGAAATCGACAAGATATCGCCAGTTGGCTTTCGGGTAAATTTGTAAGCGCCATGGCTGGTGCCAATCGCGATTGCCAAAGCGTCGAGTTGCGTACGGCGTACAAAGTCAGCCGCCTGTTCAGGATCTGTTAACAACTGATCCATGGTCAACTTGCCATCTGCACCGTGACCATCTTCTTTGTCGCCCTGCATGGTTTCAAGCGAACCCAAGCAACCCAATTCGCCCTCAACGGTGACGCCCAACTTATGCGCCATGTCAACAACTTGCCTAGTGACGGCAACGTTATAGTCGTAGTCAGCGATTGACTTGCCGTCTTCTTTCAACGAACCGTCCATCATCACACTTGAAAAGCCCAGGTCAATTGCGCCCTGACAAATTTTAGGTGACTGTCCGTGATCTTGATGCATCACAACTGGGATATTTGGGTAAGACTCAACAGCAGCTTGAATCAAATATTTAAGAAAGCCCTCGCCGGCATATTTGCGCGCACCAGCCGAAGCTTGCATGATCACGGGGCTGTCAGTTTGAGCGGCGGCCTCCATGATGGCTTGAACCTGTTCAAGGTTGTTCACGTTAAAGGCAGGAATGCCATAACCATGCTCAGCGGCATGATCCAAAAGCTGACGCATAGAGACGAGTGCCATAAGAAATCCTTTTTTAGAGCAAAATGACGGGATGGAGGATGAATTAACCCGTTATTTTACGGCAGCATGACAGTATTTGCCCTGAGAACACCCCAAATCCGGGTTTCGCCTTATCCAGACAAACAATCGAGACGCTTTTATGCCTCCTAGCAGCCCAAGTTCGGCCCTGCCCCCAGTGATTTCCTGGGAACAAAACGAGCAGACACAGTCACTACCCTGGCGCTCTGAAAACAACTGGGCACCCCCAAAACGCACGATGGTGGCCGACGACACGATGACCGCCGATATTGCCTACCGCCTGGCCAGTGAGGGCGTCGGACTCATCTGGACCGGTGACTTTCAAAATGCCCGTCAATTGCTGCAAGCGCTTGGGCGACGTACCGCGAAGCGGCGCGTCAAATACGCTGAGCAGCCCTACCCTGAGCGTTTCCATCAGGTGCGACTCGCCCGTGCACAACGTGCACGCACGCTGGGCATGTTGTTACTGACTTTTGAGCCTCACCACACGCTGACCTTACGCCGCGCCCCAGAAGTGGCCACCGCCTGCTTGGCTGCCTATGGTGACAACGCTGAGCCTTACGTCATGCCCATGACCGAACTGCTCGGCGTCATCAGCGCCTACGAGTGGCGCAAAAAAGGCGTTGAAGTGCCCGCGTTACAAGATCGTATTCATCCTCACTATGGGGTCTTTGCCCCCATACGCTCTGAATATCTAGATTTGGTGAACCAAGCCTTTCGGGCGAGCCCACTCGCGATCAACACGGCCTTTGACATTGGCACGGGTACAGGCGTACTGGCCGCGCTTTTGGTCAAGCAAGGCGTCAAGCACGTCGTGGGCACCGACACCAGTGCACGCGCCCTGCTCTGCGCGCAAGACAATATCAATCGCCTGAATTTGGGTAAGCAAATCACGGTACAGCAGGCTGATTTGTTTCCTGAAGGCCAGGCGGATCTGGTGATTTGCAACCCGCCCTGGCTGCCGGGGCGCCCCGCCTCGACCTTAGAGCAGGCGGTCTACGATCAAGATCAGCACATGTTGTTAGGATTTTTATCTGGCTTAACCAAACACCTGGCGCCCAACGGCCAAGGCTGGTTGATTTTGTCAGACTTGGCCGAACACCTTGGCTTACGCAGCCGTGCGGCGCTCTTGGCGGCTATCGAACGCGCCGGTCTAGTCGTCCTTGAGCGTCTGGATACGCGCCCCGTGCACCCCAAGGCCAAAGAAGAGGCTGATCCACTTGCGGATGCCCGGCGCGCCGAAGTGACGTCTTTGTGGCGACTGGCGCTCGACCCAGCGCAAGCCTGACGTCTGAGCACAAACCGACCCGCCCCGGATGCTTAAACCGCGGGCGGGCGCCGAGCAGACTTAGGCCGAAAACCCTTGACCACTGCGTCACGGGTTTCGATGTACGGGCCACCAATTAAGTCGATGCAGTAAGGCACCGCAGCAAAAATCCCAGATACCACCACACTACCGTCTTCGCGCTTTAGTCCTTCAAGCGTCTCACTGATCGCTTTAGGCTGGCCCGGCAAGTTGATAATCAAGGCCGCATGGCCTTCGATTTCGCGCAGCACCGCGACCTGACGAGACAGAATTGCCGTGGGCACGAACTGCAAACTAATCTGCCTCATTTGCTCACCAAAACCTGGCATTTCGCGAGTTGCCACAGCCTGCGTGGCCTCGGGGGTCACATCGCGCCGGGCCGGGCCTGTACCACCTGTTGTCAACACCAAATGGCAACGCTCAACGTCTACCAATTCGATCAAGGCCGCCGAAATCTCAGCAGCCTCATCCTGAATCAGGCGCGCAACCGTCTGCACGGGCGTTGACACCGCGCGCTCAAGCCAGGCCTGTAACGCAGGAACACCCTGGTCCTCATAAATACCTTTTGAAGCGCGATCTGACACCGAAACAATGCCAACACGCAGGGTTTCTGAAGAAAGTGGGGGCTGAGTCATAAAAGCTGCCAAAACAAGACGTTGAAATTAAACGTTAATTTAACAGCACTGGACCCAACAACATGGCATTTTTATTACAAGTAATATACGGAAACTTTTACTTACGGCGCCATTATGTTTGATCTCTTTGCAGGATTAACGCCTGGGGTCGCCTTTTCCCTGATCCTTGCCTTAGGTTTTGTGCTGGCCTTTGAATTTATCAACGGCTTTCACGACACCGCCAATGCCGTCGCAACGGTGATCTATACCAACGCAATGCCCGCACATTTGGCCGTCGTAGCCTCGGGTATTTTTAACTTTTTAGGCGTGCTTTTAGGCGGCGTGGGCGTGGCCTACGCCATCGTGCACTTGTTGCCGGTAGAGCTTCTGATTGATGTAGATACCGGGCGCGGTCTGGTGATGGTGTTTTCAATGCTTGCGGCAGCCATCGCCTGGAACTTCGGCACTTGGTACTTTGGTATCCCCGCCTCGAGCTCACATACCTTAATTGGTTCGATCTTGGGCGTCGGATTAGCAAATGCGTGGGTCACACATGCCCCCTTAAGCGAGGGCGTGAACTGGCGCAAGGCCATTGAAATCGGCATGTCGCTGGTCGTCTCTCCGCTCGTCGGGTTTTTAATCGCGGGCGTATTTCTGATCATGCTCAAGTACTGGTGGCCACTTTCAAAAATGCAGGTCACCCCAAGCCAGCGCCGAGAGTTAGCCGATAAAAAGCGCCCGCCATTTTGGAACCGCGTCGTGTTGATCATGTCGGCGATGGGAATGAGCTTTGTGCATGGCTCAAACGACGGGCAAAAAGGAATCGGCCTCATCATGCTCGTATTAATTGGGATTGTGCCGGCCAAGTTTGTTCTAGATATCAACGCCACCCCATACGAAATCAAACGCTCTTACGATGCGGCACTACATCTCAGCGATTTTTATGAACGCAATACCCATACGCTGGGCGAGTTTTTATTACTCGACAAAGCTGATCGTATACAAGACTTGCCAAAGGTCTATCGCTGCGACCCCGCGACCACGATGGCAACGATCTCGGCCTTGCGCACTGTGCTCGACGGAGTGCGCGACTACGATACGCTCAGCTCTCAAAGCCGAATTCAAGTGCGTCGCTATCTACTTTGCTTGGATGACACCGCCCGCAAGGTCGCGGCCTTACACGGCTTACCCGAGCGCGAAAAATCCGACCTTAAAAAATTGCGCAAAGATCTCGTTGCCACGACTGAATACTCTCCTTTTTGGGTGATTCTGCTCGTCGCGCTTGCCTTGGGGATTGGCACCATGATTGGCTGGCGCCGAGTCGTCAAAACTGTTGGAGAAAAAATCGGCAAACAAGGCATGACGTATGCCCAAGGCATGTGCGCGCAAGTCACCGCAGTGCTGGCGATTGGTTTTGCCAACCTCTATAGTTTGCCCGTATCCACCACCCATGTTTTATCTTCGGGCGTCGCAGGTACGATGGTGGCCAATAAAAGTGGTCTACACCAAAACACTGTACGCACGATCTTGACGGCCTGGGTCTTGACCTTACCAGCGTCAATGCTCTTGTCAGCAGGCCTGTTCTGGGGTGCGTCCAGAATTTTTCTGTAAACCGCGAGAATTTTGCTGCGCCCAGCACGCAGCACAGCCCCTAACCAAGCTAGCGGCTTTTACTCCAGGCTTCGTATAACTTTCTAAAAGCCGTATCCAGCAAAAATCCTAGCAAACCAATCAACACAACCGTTGCCATCAACTCGTGATACGCGAGTCGATCGCGCGTATCCAAAATAAAATAACCAAGTCCCGCAGAAACTCCTAGCATTTCGCAAGGCACCAGCACAATCCATACAATACCAATCGCCAAACGTGTGCCCGTTAACACATGACCCAAAATGCCCGGCACGATCACGCCTTTCAAGGTTTCCCAACCGGTGGCGGACAAGCTTTGAGAAAGCTGCAACCAGCGCTGATCAAGCGCACGCACCCCTGCAAGCGTATTCAACATAATCGGCCACAGTGCTGCAAAGGCCAACAAGAAATAAACAGGTCGATCACCCACGCCAAACACCATCACTGCGATGGGCATCCACGACAGCGGGGACACCATTCTTAGAAACTGAAAGGCTGGAGACAGCGTCGCATTCGCACCCGCAGAAGCGCCAAGAAGTAAACCGAGCGGAACACCAACCAACAAGGCCAAACCAAGCCCGATCGCCACGCGCTGCAAACTGACCGCGATGTGAATCCAGATTTCGCCACCCTGCAACAAACTGATCAAGGTCGTCAAAGAAGGTCCGGGGGCAAAGCGCATCCCCATCGAACCTGGCGTTGAAAATGGCACTGTTAAAAGCCACCAGAGACCCACGAGCAGTACGATTCCCAACACGCCCTGCAGTACACGCCAGGTGGCGAGCGTTTGTGACTGACTCGCCATTAGACTTCGATCACTTCTTTGCGCGTGTAGTCAGGCGACTGGCCAAACTTGGATAAGCCCCCCACCGCTTCAATCGCGCGTTTGACAAAACGATCGTCGACCAATTGGGTCGCCGCCATCTTGCCATCAAGCGTCGCTAAAAAGCCGCGATCCGCTTCGATCACTGTATTTTTTAAACGTGCAACCAACTCTTCGGTATAGCTTGGATACGGGTATGGCTGAAAATCAATGCGCTTGTCTTGCCAGTCTGCGTGACGAATTGCCTTAGACGACAAATACGATTCACGATCGCTCGCCGCTGGCGCCAAGACTTTGCTCAGTACAGGCAACGCATGCGGCGTATACCGATTCACGCCCTCTTTAGACAAGAGCTGTGCGGTCTCGGCACGATTTTCACGTATCCATAACTGAGCACGCACAATCGCATCCACCACTTTTTGCGACCACTCCGGGCGCTGCTCGAGGTCACGTTCGTGCATGAACACCGTGCAACAAGCATGGTTGCGCCAAACATCGCCCGTAAAGCGCAACACTTTGCCGATGCCCATTGTTTCAGCCAACGCGTTGAATGGCTCGGCCACGATATAGCCGGCAATATTGCGCGAGGCGAGTGCGGGTGGCATATCTGACGGTGCCATCACCACTAGATTCACTTCGTTTGCTGCAGGTTGCCCCTGCTTGCGCGAGACGGGCTCCAAGCCTGACTCACGCAGCATCGCCTGCAATACGACGTTATGAATCGAATACCAAAAGGGGATCGCAACCGTTTTACCGGCCAACGCTTTAATGTCATTAATCTCTGGCAAGACCGTCAGGCCAGAACCCCCCATGTGGTTCCAAGCCACAACTTTAGCCGGCACTTTGCTGCCAAAGCGCGCCCAAACCGTCATCGGCGATAGCAAATGCACGACATTGACCTGACCCGCAATAAAGGCCTCGATCAGTTGGGCCCAACTGCGCAATAGTGTGGGCTTTTCAACTTCGACGCCTGCGTCTTTAAAGTAACCATTGTTGTGCGCGACTAGCAAGGGTGCAGCATCCGTAATTGGCAGATAGCCGATGCGTACCGGTCCGTTTACAGCTGACTGGGCCTGCGCATTAAACGTGGACAGTAGCGGAGCAGCGCCGGCCACCGTGAATAAACTGGCTAACTTCAACATCTCGCGACGCGAGACATGTTCAAGACACATCTGCTAATTCCTTTGAAGCGTATTTAGCGGACACTGCCGCCGGTTTCGGATGCAACGCACGTTGCAAGGTTCGTAAAATTTCAATGCGTAGCTGACCGAGCTCTTCAACAAGATCATCACGCGGTTGCGAATAAGCGATTTCCCACTCACCCAGGCAATGCGCTGGCGCGCCACCCAACAGCACAATCCGGTCGGCAACTTGCAACGCCTCATCGATATCATGTGTGATCAGTACAG
Source organism: Bordetella parapertussis (assembly GCA_943331855.1). Lineage (GTDB taxonomy): Bacteria > Pseudomonadota > Gammaproteobacteria > Burkholderiales > Burkholderiaceae_B > Zwartia > Zwartia parapertussis_H. The sequence goes on along the minus strand of CALQNE010000017.1, from coordinate 10,659 downwards.
CGGCGGTGCCTAGATCTTCACGCAGTTTCAACAAAAGCTTTTGCATCGTCGCACGCGTCACTTCATCGAGCGCCCCGAATGGCTCATCTAACAAAATAACCTCGGGCTGTCGCGCCACGCAGCGAGCAAGCGCTGTCCGCTGCGCCATCCCACCCGATAACTCAGCCGGCATCAAGTGGCGCGCGTGCTCTAGGCCAACCTCGCGGATGGCGACATCGATACGCTGTTTTTTTTCAGCGGCCGTTAAATGGGGTTGATGTTTAAAGTCCAAACCGAAGGCAACATTTTTTTCAAGCGTTAACCATGGCAGAAGGCTTGGATCCTGAAACGCCATCGCGACACGGGGGTGAGTGCCTAGAAGCGGCTTACCATCAACGAGCACAGTGCCCTGTGCGGGCGACTGCAGTCCGGCCAAGATACGCAACAAACTCGATTTGCCGACCCCGCTCGGGCCTAGAATCGCCACGATCTCGCCGGCCGACACTGCAAAATCCAGGCCATCGATTAAGGGCTTCTCAAGGCCATACTGCAGGCGCAGAGCCTTGGCTTGTAAGACATAATCAGCGCGTTTGGTCAGTGGGGCAAGCATCACTCAATCCAGTCTATTCATCCCCGCCATGCGGGTTCGGACTGGAAGTGTAGGATAGGGCCCTATATTTCTTAAACGACTAATAAGTCATTTGCTTATTACAAAATGAATGATTTATTTGAGTTAACGATTACTTAACGCTGCCCGTAGTTGACCAATCTCTTGCATCAAATCGGCAATCAGCGCTGCAGCATCAAGATTGACATCAAACTCGCGCTGTAACCGCGCCACCTGCCGCGCACGGGCCACCGCCGGGCTTGTAAACACCCACAGCTCAGGCTGCTCGAGCTGCTTAAGGGACTGCAATACGCCGTGATCGACTAAGGTCACGACCCATTCAATCTGCTGATCACAAAACCTGGCCAGCTCATGAATCGTGATGGGCGCCTGCTCATCGACCAATACCGCTGCACATACTGTCACGTTGCTCATGCTGAAACTCCCAAATGACGGCGGGGATTAAATGCCGCGGCCTTCGCTAACTGCTCGTAAGCGGCGCGCGTGGCTTCGCTGTCTGCAGGGGGCCATACAATATCAAGCACTAGATACAAATCACCCGGCGGGTCGCCCGGCAAACCCTTGCCACGCAAACGTAATTTTCCGCCCTGCTTACTACCCGAAGCAATGTTGACTTCAACGGCTCCGGCCATTGTTGGGGCGTGCACCTTACCGCCAAGCGCGGCCTCCCAAGGCGTGATGGGCAACTTCATCGTGAGGTCACGGCCGTCTATTTGATATACGGGGTGAGCAGCAAAATGCACTGTTAAGAACAAATCACCTGCGGCACCTGAACCCTCGCCCGGCATTCCTTGCCCCGCCAAACGAATCATTTGCCCCGCTTTCACGCCTGCAGGAATTTTGACGCTTAGCGTGCGATTCACGAGTTGAGGCTGCCCCTTAGGATCCAACTGCACTGAGCGCAAGCTAAGTTCACGCGTGACGCCAGCAAAGCTGTCCTCAAGCGTGATTTCAATATCTGCGTGATGATCTTCACCACGAAAGTTTTGTGCCTGGTCTTGACTTGAATCAAATCCTTGACCGCGCCCTTGCGTACGTCGTTGTTGCGCTGCCTGTTTAAACAGGCCAGCCATGAAGTCTCGAAACTCAGCCTGGCTCGGCTCAGCCCCATTTGCCCCCGAAAATTCAAACCCTTGATCCCAGCCGGGCCCGGGCGCAGCCCCATTGGCGCCTGACACCTGAGCAGCAACCCCGTCGTAGGCCGCACGTTTTTCAGCATCGCGCAACACGTCATTGGCTTCATTGATGTCACGCATCTGCGCCTCAGCATTCGGCTCTTTGCTGACGTCGGGGTGATACTTGCGCGCAAGCTTGCGATACGCCTTGCGGATATCATCCTGCGAAGCTTCGCGCGGCACTTCAAGAATCTTGTAGTAGTCTTTGAATTCCATATGTGTGGCGGCTCGAGGCGCGCCAAAAAGGTGGACACCCTTTCACAATGGGGCTAAAACCTTTAAAACTCAAGGGATATCATGCAAATAAACAATATTCCGTTCGGCACGACAGATTGGTCAAGTGTTGAAATCACCGAACACCCAGGCACGACCGGTAAAGCATTTTGGCGCACGCGTCAATTCGGCGAGATCCGCGTGCGCATGGTTGAATACAGTGCAGGTTACTTGGCAGACCACTGGTGCGAGAAAGGCCACATCTTATTTTGCTTGAAAGGCTCGTTACATACCGAGCTCAAAGATGGCCGGCATTTTGATCTAACACCCGGCACCAGCTATCAAGTTGCAGATCATGCTGAACCGCATCAATCTTCAACTGCAACTGGGGCAACGCTTTTTATTGTTGATTGAAAAACAACGACTCAATGCTTGAACATCGAGTCGTTATTCGTAATCACGTCAGTTGCCAAAAACGCTTTACCCCGCCGCGCGTTGTTGCAAAATCTCAACCGCTGGCAAGGTCTTGCCTTCTAAAAATTCTAGAAAGGCCCCGCCCCCGGTCGAGATATATCCAACTTTGTCAGTGATGCCAAACTTAGCAATTGCAGCCAAGGTGTCACCGCCCCCTGCAATTGAAAACCCTGCCGAATCAGCAATGGCGCGCGACACGACCTCAGTGCCTTTAGCAAAGGCGTCAAACTCGAACACACCCAAGGGGCCATTCCAAACAATTGTGCCGGCCTGTTTCAAGATCGCAGCCAACTGTGCCGAGGTTTGTGGCCCAATGTCAAAAATCAAGTCGTCAGCCAATACGTCATTAGCAGACTTTACTGTGGCCGGCGCCTGCGCTGAAAACTCTTTGGCACACGCCACGTCTGTGGGGATTGGTACTGCCGCGCCACGCTCTTGCATTTTTTTCATCACGTCGCGCGCCTGATCTAACTGGTCAGGCTCGGCCAACGACTTGCCGATCGGCAAGCCTGCGGCCAGCATAAACGTATTGGCAATCCCGCCGCCCACGATCAATTGATCAACCTTATCAGCAAGCGATTGCAAAATTGACAACTTGGTTGAAACCTTTGAGCCACCCACAATCGCCACCAAGGGGCGTTTGGGCGCCAACAGGGCACGACCCAAGGCCTCAAGCTCAGCTTGCAACAAGGGGCCCGCACACGCAATGGGTGCAAACTGCGCAATGCCATGGGTAGTAGCCTCTGCGCGATGCGCCGTACCAAAGGCATCGTTCACATACACATCACATAACGCCGCCATTTTTTTAGACAGCTCGGGGTCGTTCTTTTTTTCACCTTTGTTGACCCGGCAGTTTTCAAGTAACACGACTTGGCCTGCAGCAACGGTGACGCCGTCTACCCAATTTTGCACCAAGGTCACGGGCATGCCCATTAAGTCCGACAAGCGTTTAGCAATCGGTGCCAGAGAATCTTCAGGATTGAGCGTACCCTCGGTTGGGCGCCCTAAATGCGAGGTCACCATGACCGCAGCACCTGCATCAAGCGCCAGGCGAATACCTGGGACCGAAGCACGAATGCGCGTGTCTTCGGTGATATTGCCAGCATCATCAAAAGGAACGTTCAAGTCAGCGCGAATAAAAACACGCTTACCAGACAGTTTGCCAGCCTTCGCCAGCCCAGAAAGAGTTTGAACAGTCGTCATAAATTCCCTAAGCAAAGAGGCCCCGAAGGGCCTCTTGTGTGATGCGTAATGTTTATTTTGCGGTCATCAATGCAATCGTGGTGTCGAGCATACGGTTGCTAAAGCCCCACTCGTTGTCATACCAAGAAGACACCTTCACAAGCGAACCTGATACTTTGGTCAAGGTTGCATCAAAGTTGCTTGAGGCGGGATTGTGGTTGAAGTCAATCGAAACAAGTTGCTCAGTTTGATAGGTCAAAATGCCTTTGAGCTTGCCCTCAGAGGCAGTCTTGAGAATGGCGTTGACTTCATCTACAGTCGTGTCGCGCTTAGCAATAAACGACAAGTCAACCAGTGACACGTTGATGGTGGGCACGCGAATCGCAAACCCATCTAGTTTGCCATTCAATTCTGGCAACACCAAACCCACCGCGGCGGCTGCGCCGGTTTTTGTGGGGATCATACTCATGGTGGCTGAACGCGCACGACGCAAATCCTCGTGATAGACATCCGTCAACACTTGGTCGTTGGTGTATGAGTGAATCGTGGTCATCAAACCGGTCACAACACCTAGCGCTTCATTCAGGGGCTGCACCAAGGGTGCCAAGCAGTTTGTTGTACATGACGCATTTGAAATGACGGTATCTGAGCTTTTCAATACGCCGTGATTCACGCCATACACAACCGTGGCGTCAACATCTTTACCGCCTGGCGCAGAAATAATGACTTTTTTAGCGCCGCCTTTGATATGGGCCGATGCTTTCTCTTTACTGGTAAAGAAGCCCGTGCACTCAAGCACGACGTCAACTTTAAGTTCGCCCCAGGGTAATTCGGCGGGATTGCGGTTTGCCAGCACGCGAATCTTGTCGCCATTGACCACCATGTAGTCACCCTCAACGCCGACCGTGCCCGGAAACTTGCCATGGGCTGTGTCGTATTGGGTCAGGTGCGCGTTGGTTTTAGGGTCGCCCAAATCATTAATAGCGACAATCTGGATATCGTGTTTTTTGCCGCCTTCGTAGTGCGCACGCAGAATGTTACGGCCGATACGGCCATAGCCGTTAATAGCAACGCGAATCGTCATGATGATTTCATCTCCTGGTTTTCAAAAATTTATAAAAGATTTTTAACGGCTTGGGCGACTTTCTCAGCCGTCAAGCCAAAATGTTTAAACAAGGCGCCGGCCGGCGCTGACTCGCCATACGTATCGATACCCACCACCGCGCCATCTAATCCAACATACTTATGCCATAGCGCCGTGGTACCTGCCTCAACCGCCACGCGCGGCATTCCCTTGGGCAATACCGACGCACGCCAAGCCGCATCTTGCTTATCAAACACGTCTGTACTAGGCATCGACACCACACGTACTGCGATGCCCTCGGCGGCCAAGAGTTTTTGTGCATCGATCGCGATCGCGACTTCTGAACCCGTCGCGATAATCGCAGCCTTCGCGCCACTTGCTTCTTGCAACACATAGCCACCACGGGCGACTTGCTTAAGCGTTTCAGCACTGCGGGCAACAAAGGGTAGATTCTGCCGCGACAACAACAAGGCTGTAGGGCCACCTGCGTGAACGTTCATCCCGATACTACTGGGGCGACCCACCGCCGCAAGCCAGGCTGCCATTGTTTCGACCGTGTCACAAGGACGCCAAACGGACAAGTTAGGGATCAAGCGCAAACTATTCGCATGTTCAATCGATTGATGGGTTGGACCATCCTCGCCCAAGCCAATCGAATCGTGCGTAAACACATGCACGACACGCTGCTTCATCAAGGCCGCCATCCGCAATGCATTGCGCGAATAGTCAGAGAACGTCAAGAAGGTACCGCCAAAGGGAAGATACCCCCCGTGCAACGCCATCCCGTTCATGATTGCTGCCATGCCAAACTCGCGCACGCCATAATTGATGTGTCGACCAAACTGAATGCCTTGGGCGCTCGCACGCACTGGGGCGACACCTTTCCAGTCGGTGAAATTCGAACCTGTTAAGTCAGCCGAACCACCTAGCATTTCAGGCAGAAGATCAACCAAGGCGGTAATCGCTTGTTGCGACGCTTTACGCGAAGCCACGGTCTCAGCTTTGTCGTTGGTAGCTGCCAAAAGTTTTTGGGCAGCGTCTGAAAAATCAGCGGGTAACTTGCCCTGCATGCGCCGTGTAAATTCTTTTGCCTGCTCAGGAAATTTTGCACTATAGGCATCAAAACTTTTTTGCCAGGCCGACTGCGCCTGTGCGCCCGCTGCTCGTTGATCCCAACCTTTGTAAACCGCCTCGGGGATTTCAAACGGCGCATGGGGCCAACCGATGGCTGCACGCGTACCCGCGATTTCATCTGCACCCAAGGGCGCGCCGTGTACTTTATCGGTACCCGCAACGGTTGGTGCGCCTTTACCAATCACCGTACGGCAAATAATCAAACTGGGCCGAGCGTGTTGCTTTCCTGCCGCTTGCGCCTGCTTGATTGCCTGATCGACGGCCGCCACATCATGCCCATCGGACACACGTAAAACGTTCCAGCCATAGGCCTCAAACCGCTTGGCCGTATCGTCCGCAAACCAGTGTTCAACTTTGCCGTCGATCGAAATCCCGTTGTCGTCATACAAGACAACCAGTTTGCCTAAACGCAGCGTGCCCGCCAGCGAACACACTTCGTGCGAAATACCTTCCATCAAACAGCCGTCGCCCACAAAGGCATAGGTGTGATGATCTACCACGGTGTGGTCGGGGCGATTGAACTCGGCGGCTAACAGCGCTTCGGTTAACGCCATCCCCACTGCATTGGCTAAGCCTTGACCAAGCGGCCCCGTTGTCGTTTCAATGCCAGGCGTAATCCCAACCTCAGGGTGCCCCGGCGTTTTAGAGTGCAATTGCCGAAACTTACGCAACTCGTCCATCGGCAGGTCGTAACCTGTCAGATGTAGCAGTGCGTAAATCAACATTGAGCCATGACCGTTTGAAAGCACAAAGCGATCGCGATTAGCCCAGGCCGGATCAGCCGGATTGTGGCGCAAATGACGTGTAAACAGCGCTTGCGCCATTTCAGCCATGCCCATCGGGGCGCCGGGGTGTCCAGAGTTGGCTTGCTGGACTGCATCCATGGCAAGGGCACGAATGGCATCGGCCAATTTAACGGGGACAGCAGTAGTTGAATTCATGCGAGGGATCCCGTCTAAACAAGCGCAGGAAAAATAGGTTACAAAACGTAGGAGTTTAGCACCCGTACAACCCCTTACCCTCTACCCGAGCGCCCGAATGGCCGATCCCCGTTTTTACTGTTCTGAGCCGATTTCTAGTGGCCAAACCCTCGAACTACCGGCTGCGCTGGCTCACCACGTGCGGGTCAGACGTCTTGAGGCAGGCAGCACCGTGATTCTTTTTGACGGCAAAGGCGGCGAAATTACGGGCACCTTACTCTTTCAAGATAAAACAGCTGCGGTTCTCCTTGGGGAACACCAGCAGCGGGAGTCCGAACTCAACGGAGAAATCACCCTGCTACAGGGACTTCCCGCAGGCGACAAAATGGACTGGATTATTGAAAAAGCAGTCGAATTAGGCGTAACCAGAATCTTTCCTGTCGCAGCGCATCGCAGCGTACTCAAGCTTGCAGGCCCTCGCCTTGAAAAACGACTCGAACACTGGCGAGCCATCATTGTGTCAGCCTCTGAGCAATGTGGCCGCAATCGCCTCATGCAAATTAGCGCTCCGCAGAGTTTCGAGCAGGCCATCTTGGCCACCCCAGCCGGCCTGCGCCTCTTGTGCGACCCAGAGGCCGAGCACACCCTGGCCGAACAGCTCGCGGCAGAGGACCAAACACAAAACAATATTCGCTCAGTGAGCCTGCTCATCGGGCCCGAAGGAGGCTGGAGCCCAGAGGAGACCTCTGTCGCGGCAGCGCAACAGGCTGTACCTGTCAAATTTGGTCTGAGGGTGCTGCGCACAGAAACGGCTGGGATCGCACTCGCAGCGGCGACGGCCGCGCTACTAGGTTGGTAAGACCCTGAACCAACACATTACGCGGGTTCGTCACTCCAGTTGTTGACCACACCTGGCTTGGCATCGGGATGCTTACCCGCATGCTGGATACCAAAAATAAACACGCGACCGTTATCGCGCGCAAAGCCCACCGCATCATTCAGTACTTGCATGAACTGAACCCCGTCCATCACGATGGCAGGATCGGCCGAATGAAGCTTTTCAAAAATCAGAACAAGACCAGCTTTTTGATCTAGCAGGCTATCGCACAGGCAGTCAAAGAACGAGTCAAAACTTGAGCCAAAAAACTGGGGGTAATCGACCGCTTTGACCACTGCCCGAAAGACCGCAGAACGGCTACGAGCCTTGTCGCACTGCGCCACGCACCAGGCAAAGCCTTTGTCTACGGCAGCAGCAGACAGCAAGTCACTACCGGTGTCAGGATCAAAATCCCCACCATTTCGCAACAACAGCTTCAATTTTGGATCAACCGCCTTACTCATTTCAGAGGGCTCCTTGAACAAGGCCACTAGTTTGTTCTACTGTTTTAGCATACGACGATAACGTGGGTCTTGCCGATTGTGAAGTATTCGCAGTCCAGAGTAAAAAAACAAGTGTTTGAAACAAACTACAGTAGCTTAGCCTGTTGCCGCCCAAGAGCTAGGTCATTAGCCTCAACAACCGTCAAAGCCGTCATATTGACGATGCGTCGTACTGTCGCGCTGGTGGTGAGAATATGCACCGGTGCGTTTGCACCAAGCAAGAAGGGCCCCACCGCCACATTGCCTCCAGAAACGGTTTTCAGTAGGTTATAGGCAATGTTGCCTGAGTCGACATTGGGACAAACCAGCAAGTTTGCCGATCCTTTTAACGTAGACGAGGGCAAAATTTTCAGGCGAAGTGCCTCATCGAGTGCGCAATCGCCATGCATCTCACCATCAATCTCAAGCTCGGGGGCTTGTGCGCGAATTAACGCCAGCGCCTGCTGCATTTTGGCGCCCGAGGCTGAACTGCCCGAACCAAAGTTTGAACGCGACAAAAGCGCCACCTTGGGCACCAAATTCAAGCGACGCATTTGCGCGGCCGCGGCAATCGTAAACTCAGCAATTTGCTCAGCCGTCGGATTGTCGTTGACATGGGTGTCGACCAAAGCCAGGGTCTGCTCGGGCAACAGCAAAATATTCATCGCAGCATAGGTCGACGTACCCGGTTGCTTGCCGATCATCTGATCGATATAGCGCAAATGGTTGGCGTAACCGCTCACCGTTCCACAAATCAACCCATCGGCATCGCCCATCTTGACCATCATGGCACCAATCAAGGTTAAGCGACGGCGCATTTCAACCCGAGCCATCTCTTTTGTAATGCCACTGCGACACATCGTTTCCCAGTAGGTTGTCCAATATTGATGAAATCTCGAATCAAACTCGGGATCAATCACCTCGACATCTTCACCGACACGCAAACGCAAACCAAATTTTTCAATACGTGCTTTGAGTACCGCCGGGCGTCCGACCAAGATGGGCTTTGCGAGTTTTTCATCCACGATAACCTGCACCGCTCGCAACACCCTTTCGTCCTCGCCTTCACTATATACAATCCGCGCCTTGCCACCCGAACGCACATACGATTTTGCGGCCGCAAAAAGTGGTTTCATAAAGGCGCCCGAGCGATAGACAAATTGCTCAAGTTGTTCAACGTAGGCGTCTAAATCGGCGATTGGTCGCGTCGCCACGCCGCACTCCATCGCAGCCTTAGCCACTGCGGGGGCAATGCGCACAATCAAGCGCGGATCAAAAGGCTTGGGAATGAACGAATTCGGGCCAAAGGCCACGTCGTATTGCCCGTAGGCGGCCGCGACCACTTCACTTTGTTCTTCTTGGGCAAGTTTCGCAATTGCAACCACCGCAGCTTTTTCCATTTCACGCGTGATCGTGGTCGCGCCAACATCAAGGGCACCACGAAAAATGTACGGGAAACATAAAACATTATTCACTTGGTTCGGATAATCCGAGCGACCCGTTGCCATCACAATATCGTCGCGTACTGCATGCGCCTCAGCGGGCAAGATCTCAGGATTTGGATTGGCCAGGGCCAAAATCAGCGGCCGCTTCGCCATGACCTTGACCATGTCAGGCTTGAGTACACCCCCAGCCGATAAACCTAAAAAAACATCCGCATCTGGAATGATATCGGCCAGTTTGCGAGCCTCGGTTTTTTGAGCGAAGCGTGTTTTATCAGGATCCATCAAGACGGTACGGCCTTCGTACACGACGCCTTCGATATCCGACACCCAAATATTTTTCAGTGGCAGGCCTAAGTCCACCATCAGATCCAAACACGCCAACGCAGCAGCACCTGCTCCCGACACCACAACCTTGACTTGCTTGATATCTTTACCTACTACCTCTAGCCCATTGATAAAGGCGGCCGACACACAAATCGCCGTGCCATGCTGATCATCATGAAACACGGGGATGCGCATCCGGTCGCGCAGTTTACGTTCAACGATAAAGCACTCGGGTGCCTTGATATCTTCGAGGTTGATCCCGCCAAAGGTCGGCTCAAGTCCTGCAATAATTTCAACGAGTTTGTCGGGGTCTTGTTCATTGATCTCAATATCAAAGACATCGATGCCCGCAAATTTTTTAAACAAAACTGCTTTGCCTTCCATCACAGGCTTTGACGCAAGTGGGCCAATGTTGCCCAAGCCTAAGACCGCAGTTCCATTGGTAATCACGCCGACAAGGTTGCCGCGCGCCGTATAACGAAACGCGTTGGCTGGATCCGCCACAATCTCTTCGCAGGCAGCCGCCACCCCTGGCGAGTATGCCAAGGCTAAATCACGTTGATTCGACAAAGATTTTGTCGGAGTCACCGAAATTTTGCCGGGTCGACCCTGCTCGTGATACTCGAGTGCCGCCTGACGAAAGGTTTTTTCCATGGTGCTCTGCCAATGAACGATTCAAGGAGCCGATTCTAGCCCGTTAATGTAGAGTTCTAACCGAATACCGCTCGCGGATCAAGGATGT